>NZ_CBABQS010000043.1:0-40270 GCF_964672035.1 Arcicella sp. | reverse complement strand
GCGGGTTGTATGATGGAATTAATTGCCGAGAAAGGCGATTTTTATCAAGTGCTTTTTGCCGATAATCGTCAAGGTTTTGTGCTTAAAAACGAAGCAAGAATTTATAATGAATGGCTCACGGGTTTGAGTGCTTCGGAGGAAAATCTAATCAAAACATCCAAACGATTAATGGGTGTTCCTTATTTATGGGGCGGTACTTCTTTCAAAGGCGTTGATTGCAGTGGATTTACCAAAACAGTTTATTTTTTAAATGGAATTATTCTGCCGAGGGATGCTTCGCAACAAGTAATGATTGGTGAAACGATTGATAAATCTGGTAATTGGGAAGATTTGAAAGCGGGGGATTTGTTATTTTTTGGGGAGAAAAGAGACAATGGTTCAGAGAGAGTGGTTCACGTAGCTATGTGGATGGGCAATGGTGAATTTATTCATGCTTCCAATAAAGTTAGGATAAGTAGTATGATTTCAACGGCCTCAAATTATGATGAATATAATGCGAATAGATACCTTCGGGCAAAAAGGATTTTGAAAACTGGAATGGCTGGCGTGGGAATTTTGAAGGAAAATATTGTATATGGGAATTAGATAATAGTGATTAGTCATTAGCCTGAAAATCAATCATTTTCAGGCTAATAACCAAAAGCTAAAATTACGCCCCAAAAATCCCTTTCACTTTACCCCAAAGTCCAGAAGCAACTTCTTTAGCTTCTTCCAATTTCTCAGCAGCAACTTCTTGAATATCTTCTAATTTTTCAGCAGCTTCAGCTTTCAATTCGTCTGCTTTTGCAGCCATATCTCCACCCGTAAATTCAGCGATTTTACCAGTAATTGCTTCTTTTGCATCCTCAAATTTTTCGGTGGCAGCAGTAGCCAGTTCGTCTAATTTTTCAGAAGCAGCAGTAGCCAATTCGTCAGCTTTAGCAGAAACATCCATTCCTGTTATTTCTTTAATTTTATCAGAAGCAGCATCAGCTAAACCTTCTAATTTATCAGTTGCAGCATTTTTCAAATTGTCCAATTGACTTTCTGGTTGTTGTTCTTGTGGGTTTTCCATGATTCTAATTGTGGGATTTTGGTTTAATGAATGATGATTTAGTATCTCTGCAAATATCCAATTTTTTGGGCGAATTGCCTAATAATCAGCCTATTTGAGTATTATCTTTTTTCTTAAAAGCAATAATTAAGACGATTACCCCAAACAATACGGCAGGAATACTCAACAATTGTCCCATGTTATATTGCATACTATCTTCAAAATTTACTTGGTTTTCTTTCAAGAATTCGTAAAAGAATCGTAATGTAAAGAGTATAATCATAAAAGTACCCGTTAGTAAACCATTACGAGTTTTTTCTTTCTTTATTGACCAAATCCACATGATTAAAATGAACAATAAAATACAAGAAATAGACTCGTATAATTGTGAAGGATGACGAGGAACAACAATGGGATGTTCAAAATCATTGAAAAAACGAAATGCCCAAGGCACGTTGGTGGGTTTGCCAATAATTTCGGAATTCATTAAATTGCCAAAACGAATAAAAGCCCCACCCAAAGCAACGGCTGGCACAATACGGTCGGTTACGTATAGGTAAGGAACATTTCTTTTGCGAGCAAAGAGATATATTGCAAAAAACATCAAAGTTGTCCCATGTGAAGCCAAACCCGAAAAAGGAGGGGTTATCATATCAATGAAAAATTTGCCTGGGTCACTTAATAAAAGTGGAAATTCATAGAAGAAATAATGAGCCATTCTTGCACCAACTACCGTCGAAATCATCGCATAAAGCAAAAGTTCATCGGCTTGTTCAATGGGGCGGCCTTCCTTCTTGAAAATATAACTAACTACCTGATAACCAGCCAAAAATGCTCCTGCAAACATTAAACCATACCAACGTAAGGGAAAACCGAATATCTCAAAAATTACTGGAGAAGAGTGCCAATCAATGTATGCTAACATTAGGAAATTGTGTATTTGTTTGGTGAATAATTTGTCAAAAATAATGCTTTTGCTGACAATATTTAGTTATTAGTTATTAGTTATTGGTCAATAATGGTCTAAATCATTGAAAATCAGGATTTTATTTATCAAAGCTCATTACTCAAAGCTAAAAGCTAAATATGCCTCTAATCCTCCTTCAAGATTTCTAAGGTATTTAAATCCTCTTTTTTCAAGGATTTTTTGGGCAATTTTACTTTGTAAACCCGAATAACAGACAAGAACAATTTCTTGATTTTTGAGATAAGCTATTTTTTCATCGTTCAATAATAACTCATCCAACGGAATTTGGATGCCCCCTAAATCCAAATCTTCAATTTCATAAGGCGTTCGGATATCAAGAATGGTTAATTCTGACAAGTGGTCTTTAAATTCTTGGGGACTTATGTGCATATTATTTTGAAACGTTCAAACGATTGAGGATTGCTCCGTGAGGAAAATGTACTATAAATTTATCCGCTAAATCCTCCCCTTCCCGTACTTCTAAAAAAGCCGCTTCGTCCGCTTACGGGGCGTGTGGTGATGATTCGTGAACTGCCGATACTTTCGTGAATGCCACTTGATTTTTGAAAAGCAGTTTGATTAGAATAATATCTTCCCATCATCGGGAAAAAGAAAAATCCACCCGAATGATGCCGTCTGCGGTAAGTAGTATCGGTTGAATTTTTGGTTTTTGGGTTTAAATCTGGACGATAATTCGCATAGTTTGGACTCATGGTTTTTGCCAATAAATAGCCCATTCCACCAAACAGAAGGGCATTTGGCAAAGCATTATTTTGTCCAATGGTCGTTGGATTATTTTTTATATCATTGTCAATCAAAGCTTTCACGGCCTTTGGCGAAAGTGTTTCCTTCTTTCCGTCCAAATAAGTTACAATGGCAACCGAACTATCGGCGGGAACTTCCGTTTCATCCGTAATTTTAAATTGCCCTTTTGAAGTTTCGGAAATATAGGTTTTTACGCCTTTGGTATAAACTTCAACTTCCTCATAATCTTCATCGCCCGAAGATTTACTTTTGCCACAACTTTGCAGCATCACAGAATTTCCCAAAATTGCCAACGCCAAGCTGCCACTAATGGAAATATCTTTGATTTTACGAATGAATGAATGTTTGCGTATAACTGTCATTTTATGTTGATTTTAAACACGGCAAATTTTATTTCTCTTTGTGTTTACAAATGTATTTGAAAATTATAATATTCAAGAATATTTTGGAAGAATGGTCTGATGAATAAACGAATAAGCAATTTTAAACATGGTGAACTTTATGCATCCATGTGGGTACGGAAAGGCAAATTTTTAAACCGTCCATACTTTTGCATCAGTAATCATCCATACTTTTTGCCTTTCCTAATTACCAAATAATTCAATTATGACAATCTCAAGATTATTCGTTGCCCTTTTTCTGTTATTTTCATTCATCGGAAATAGCCAAACCCTCAAATGGAAACCCATTACGCAACAAACAAAACCGTGGTCACGTTGGTGGTGGGAAGGCAATGCCGTGAATCCTAAAGACCTGACTTTCAACATGGAAAACTACCAAAAAGTGGGTTTGGGCGGTTTGGAAATTACCCCAATTTATGGCGTAAAAGGTGCTGAAGCTCAATTCGTTGATTTTCTTTCACCTAAATGGGTTTCGTTATTTAAGCACACGCTCAACGAAGGAACTCGCTTAGGCTTGGGCATCGACTTAGCCAATGCTTCGGGTTGGCCTTTTGGGGGGCGTTGGGTGGAACCGGAAGATGCTTGTCGGTACGTGGCTCACAAAGTTTATCATTTGAAAGAAGGCGAAAAATTAGCCGAAGCCATCACTTTTCAGCAAAAAGCGATGATTCGGTTTGTATTGCCCAAAAATGTTGAACCGAAAGATTTAAAACAGCCGATTTCTAAAAATGATAACTTGCAAGAATTAGCCATCGACCAAGTGAAATTTGACAAAATATTACCTTTGGAAACCCTAATGGCTTATTCTGATAAAGGTGAAAAAATAAATTTAACGGATAAAGTCAATGCAGATGGACAATTGAGTTGGCAAGCTCCCGCAGGAAATTGGTCGCTGTACGCTATTTTCTCTGGTTGGCATGGTAAAATGGTGGAACGTGCAGGACCGGGCGGCGAAGGCGATGTGATTGACCATTTTTCAGAAAGAGCAACTCAACATTACCTCAAAGCCTTCGATAAAGCCTTTGCCAATACGGACGTAAGTTCGATGCGAGCATTTTTCAATGATTCTTACGAAGTGGATGATGCTAAAGGACAAGCCGATTGGACGCCAGCGCTTTTTAATGAGTTTCAAAAAAGACGTGGATACGACCTTCGTAATTATTTACCAAACCTTTTTAGCCAAGAAAAAACGGAGGTAAACAGCCGAGTTTTGTGTGATTACAGAACAACTATTTCTGATTTGATTTTAGAAAAATATACTTCTGCGTGGGCAAATTGGGGACATTCTCGTGGTAAAATTGTAAGAAATCAGGCGCATGGTTCACCGGGAAATACTTTGGATTTGTACTCGATGGTGGATATTCCAGAAATTGAAGGAACGGATTTATTGCGTATCAAATTTGCGTCCTCAGCATCTAATGTGATGGGCAAAAAATTGACTTCTTCCGAATCTGCGACGTGGGATAATGAGCATTTCCTTTCCAATTTGGGCGATGTCAAAAAAGACCTTGATTTGTTCTTTTTAGGTGGTGTGAATCACGTTTTTTATCACGGTACAAACTACTCACCACAAAATGAACCATTCCCAGGTTGGTTGTTTTATGCGGCGGTACATTTTACGCCTCACAATTCATTTTGGAAGCATTTTGGGGCATTAAATCAGTACGTGGCTCGTACGCAAACTTTCTTGCAAGACACCAAACCTGACAATGATATTCTTTTGTATTTTCCAATTTATGACCGTTTTGCGGAACAAACGCCCAAAGGTTTATTGCAACATTTTGACGGTGTAACGCCAGAATTTAACAATACAGATTTCAAAATGGTAGCACAACAAATGCTCGACCGAGGTTATTCTTTCGATTATATTTCGGATAAACAAATTGGGAATTTGAGCATATCTAATTCAAAAATTGCGAGTGGAACGACAGTTTGGAAAACGGTGTTATTGTCCGAAAATGAAACGATTCCCTCAGAAACTTTTGCGAAACTTTTACAATTAGCCAAAGACGGAGCAACGATTGTAATTCATAATAAATTACCCCAAGATGTTCCAGGATTAGGCAATTTAGCAGAACGTCAAGCGAAGTTTAAAGCACTTTTATCACAGTTAAATTTTACCCAAAATATGGGCGTGAGCGTTGCCAAAGTAGGAACGGGACTTTTTGTAATGGGTGAAAATTTGGAACAAATCATGGCAACGGCAAAAGTGCAAAGAGAGACGATGATTGATAAAGGTTTATCATCCATCAGAAAAACTTACGCAAAAGGCAAAACGTATTTTATCAATAATACGACCGCCAACAATTTTGATGGTTGGGTTCAACTTGAAACGCCTTTTCAATCAGTGGCTTTGTATAATCCGATGACGGAGAAATTGGGTTTAGCCAAATTCAACGCAAAAACCAACGAAGTGTATTTGCAATTATCGGCGGGCGAATCCATCATTGTGGAAACCCATAATGATATTTTAAAAGCCGAGAAATACCCTTATTTCAAAGCCTCATCGACCCAAGAATTAGCAGGAAATTGGAAGATATCTTTCACCGAAGGCGGAGAAATTTTACCAAAAACGATTGAAACAAAAATACTAAGTTCGTGGACAAATTTTGAAGGAGAAGATTACAAAAATTTCTCTGGCATTGCGACTTATACACATAATTTCAAATTATCAAAAATCTCTAAATCAGGCTATTGGTTGGATTTAGGCAAGGTTTCAGAAAGTGCGAAGGTAAGCGTAAATGGTATTTCTTTGGGAACTTTAATGGGTCCAACTTACAAAGTTTTTGTACCCGCCACTATCTTAAAATCTCAGAATATTTTGACGGTTGAAGTCGCTAATTCGATGGCCAATAGAGTGATAGCTTTGGAGAAAAAAGGCGAAGTTTGGCAGAAGTTTTATAACATCAACGTATCGGCAAGGTTAAAGAAAAATTTAGGGAAAGACGGTTATTTTACGACCAAAAACTGGACTCCCAAAGAATCGGGGATTTTAGGAAAAATTACTTTAACGGCTTTGGAGGTTTTGGAGTGATTTGTGTTTTTTATTTTTAGAAATATGTTTAACTTGTTTGATAACATCGAGGGTTGATGATAGTTGTAGTTTGTATATTTGTCGTGTGCCATTTTGCAAGAACTGTTGAAAATGTCAAAATAAAAATTCATGGAAATTTTAGAAAATGGAAAATATGACGACTTTGCCGCTGATTTCAATTTGAAATGATTAGAATTTTGAATGAAACTTTGAAAAAGCATCAAATTTCTGCGGAGACAAGAAAAGAAATTTGTGGAGACTCTACGTTTGAATTCTCAATGTTAATTGATCAAGGTGAAATTAATGACATGACACCAGTTGTAAATTTTTATAAAGAGGAAGATGAAAAATTATATATGCGTAGTCAGACATTTGCATTCCACGAATATGCCTATGGAAATACGCATGAAGTGTTTCAAGAAGAAAATGAATCATAGACAACTTCGACTGCGAGACTGAAAATTTAACTCAACCTCGCTAACCCCAATTTGTAATCAAGGTTAATCAGTTTAGCGACTGTATCGCAATTGTTGAAGTATAATGCGAGACCATGCTTGCCCCGATTTAAAATCGGGGCAAGCATGGTCTCAATCAAACAGAGGTTAACTTGAAAATCGAAGTAAGCCTATTAATTTTGCACCATGATTTCTTCCAAAACCCTCATTATTATCGCTGGTCCAACCGCAGTTGGCAAAACTGATTTATGCGTCAAACTCGCAAAACTCCTTGATACCGAAGTAGTTTCAGCGGATTCTCGTCAGTTTTACCGAGAATTGGCCATTGGAACGGCTAAACCCACCGTCGAAGAAATGGACGGCGTAAAACATCATTTTGTGGATTCCCATTCCATTCAAGATTATTATTCGGTGGGTGATTTTGAACGTGATTGTTTGAAAGTTTTAGATGAAATTTTTCAGAAAAAAGACGTAGCTATTCTCACGGGCGGATCTGGAATGTTCATCAAAATGATAACGGATGGGATTGACGAAATGCCCGAAGCAGATTTAGAATTACGTCAAAATTTGGCTCAACGAATGAAAGATGAAGGACTTGAAATATTGTCCAATGAACTAAAAAATCTCGACCCCATTTATTACGAACAAGTTGATATTCAGAATACGCAACGGGTTTTGCGAGCATTGGAGGTTTGTATGGCTACGGGACAACCATTTTCGAGTTTTAGGAAAAAACAGAAAGTAAAACGACCTTTCGATATGATAAAAATCGGATTAGAACGCCCACGGGAGGAATTGTACGCCCGAATTGACAAACGAATGGATATTATGTTGGCAAGTGGACTCGAAGACGAAGCAAAATCAGTGATGAATTTCCGAGAACATTACGCTCTAAAAACCGTAGGCTATCGTGAAATTTACGAACATCTTGATGGCGAATATGACCGTGAAGAAATGGTGAGGTTATTAAAAAGAAATTCCAGACGATACGCCAAAAGACAAATGACATGGTTCAAAAATCAAGACGAATTTCATTGGTTCGATGCCAAGAATGAAGCGGCGATTATTGATTTTATAAAAGAGCAAATGGATTTCTTGTAGATAAAATTAGACCACGAATTTTACGGATTGAACAGATTTACACAGATTTTTCATTATTTCTACTTAAAGTTTTAACAGTATTTTTTAAACGATTAAGAGTATTATTAGCTACTAATAATTTGATCGAAAAGACTTATTTTATCTGTGCAAATCTGTAAAATCCTGTTAAATCTGTGGTCTAATCTCCTCAAAATTCACTTAAAAACAAATGTAGCGAAGCCCAATGAGCCTCGCTACAAATCATCCTTAAACCAAAACTAAATAGATAATATGTTCTAAAATGCGTTAATTCTTAGGTCGGAACGTATAATTCAATATTTTCTGACCTACATAAATTAAACGACTATCTTTTAACATTATTACTTTTTTAGAAATATTTTGCACATGGTTGTTACTAATCTTTTCCTTCTTCAAATTCTTCTTACCTGCCAATAAATTATGCGGAAACCCCATTGCTAAAGCATTGTATGTCAGGGAAATACATAAAAATAAACTTACAATAACAGTTAAAGTTTTCATCGTTTGATACTTTTTTTTGAGCGTTAAATTGCTATTTATATTTTTTTAAATAAGTCGAGAAATCACTATTTTTATTTCAATACAAAGATAAGTGTTTAATTAGGTACTATGCAATACACAATACCTTAATTTTTGTTAAAATCTGGATAAGTGGTCGATTGGATTGATAAATGGTTGGGCTTTTTCAATAAGATGCAGGAAATTTGAAAAGGTTGCATCAAAGTACCACAAATTTCCAAAATCGTACTTAATTTTTCACGATTCTGGAGAATCGTAGTACATTTTTCAAAAATATTTTTTCCATTAAAAATACCATGTTACCTAATTTTAGCGTAGCCTAAAATTCTTTCGACTTAGAATAGTGATATTTAAGTATAATGACAACGTATATCTGATAACGTCATATTCTTGCAAATACGGAAAAACAGACATAGCTTTCGGAAAGTTCAGTCTCAAAAAATAAATTTTAGCAATAGTTATTATTCTTAGAAAAATCTAAACTTCCTGAATTTTTCGGGGTCATTATTTTATGCAAAATCTTCTTTCAAGACTCAATATTTCAGCCGTCAATCATGGAACGAGTACGGGATTAAATTCTTGGGCAATTGAAAACCCTGAACTCATCGAATCTTTTTCGCCCGTTGACGGTAAATTAATTGCCAAGGTTACCCAAACAACTTTGGATGATTATCAGCAAGTTATTGAAACTGCCAAAAACGCTTTCAACACTTGGAAAAATGTTCCTGCTCCTCGTCGTGGAGAAATTGTTAGACAAATGGGTGAGGCTTTTCGCCAAAATAAGGAGCCATTGGGACAATTGGTTTCCTACGAAATGGGAAAAAGTCTGCAAGAAGGTTTGGGCGAAGTACAAGAAATTATTGACATTTGCGATTTTGCCTTGGGGCTTTCTCGCCAATTATATGGACTCACGATGCACTCCGAACGTCCGCAACATCGAATGTATGAACAATATCACGCTTTGGGAATTGTCGGCATTATTTCGGCTTTCAATTTTCCCGTTGCCGTTTGGTCTTGGAATGCCATGATTGCGTGGGTTTGCGGAGATGTTTGCGTATGGAAACCTTCTGAAAAAACGCCGTTGACGGGAATTGCTTGTCAATGTATCATTCAAGATGTTTTACGGAAAAATGAAATCTTAGAAGGCGTATCGTGTTTAATATCGGGAGATTATAAAGTTGGGGAATGGTTAAGTAATGACAAAAGAGTTCCTTTGATTTCAGCAACGGGTTCTACTCGGATGGGGAAAATTGTGGGTGCTGCCGTAGCGTCACGGATGGGTAAGAGTTTATTAGAATTGGGTGGAAATAACGCCATCATTATTACAGAAAATGCTGATTTAAACATCGCCATTGTAGCCGTAGTATTTGGAGCAGTTGGCACGGCAGGACAACGGTGCACCTCCACCAGAAGGGTAATTATTCATGAATCAATTTATGAAGAAGTGAAGAAAAGATTAGTGAAAGCCTACGGACAATTACGCATCGGAAATCCATTGGACGAAACCAATCACGTGGGCCCTTTAATTGACCACAAAGCCGTAATTGCCTACGTTTCATCGGCTCATGAAGTAAAAGAAGAAGGCGGAACGATGTTAGTTGAAGAAGAGATTTTGGAAGGCAAAGGCTTTGAATCGGGTTGTTACGTAAAACCTTGTATTGCAGAAGTTGAGCCACATTTCAAGATTGTAAAACACGAAACCTTCGCTCCTATTTTGTACCTCATGAAATATAAAACGTTGGTGGAAGCCATTGAAATTCAGAATAATGTTCCACAGGGATTATCGTCGTCTATTTTTACCTTGAATATGCGAGAAGCCGAACAATTTTTGTCGGTAAATGGCTCAGATTGTGGCATTGCCAATGTGAATATTGGAACCTCGGGCGCAGAAATTGGCGGAGCGTTTGGCGGTGAAAAAGAAACAGGCGGAGGAAGAGAATCAGGCTCAGATGCGTGGAAAGCCTATATGAGACGACAAACGAATACCATAAATTACGGAACGCAATTGCCGTTGGCTCAGGGAATTAAGTTTGATTTTTAACACATACTATTCAACAAATGAAAACACAAGAAACCATCACAAAATCCCTCATGGAGAAGCTCTGGGAGGGTTATTGCCAACGAGTTACTTATGCTCAACAATACGCTGATATGGTGAAAACCGAAGGTGGAAATGTGGTGAATGACCACTGTGCTTTCCGTACTTTCAACACGTTTACGGGCGAACAACCTGCGGGAATTCGGGCGATTGAAGAGGTTTTGGAATCATTGGGCTACGAGAAAATTTCTCCGTATAGTTTTCCTTCAAAACACTTGAATTCTTTTCATTATCAGCATCCCACAAATATCAATTTTCCAAAGTTTTTTGTGACGCAATTGGAGGTAAAAGAACTTTCGGAAGAAGCTCAAAACTTGATAAATGAAGCGGTAAAAGATACGCCAGATTTATTGAAAGGCGAATCTCGACAATTATTGGCAACGCTTAAACACAACAAAGAATTGATTAGTGAAGAGGCAGATAGATTGGTCGATACTTTGGCAAAATTCTTTGCTCGTCCGTGGAAATCGGCTAAAAAAGAAACGATTTTAGCCTTGAATAATGAGTCGCAATTTGCGGCTTGGACGCTTCTTCACGGTAATTCAGTCAATCATTTTACTGCCTATATTAATCATCAAAACGTTCCTGCTTGGGGCGATATTGAACAAACAATGGCCGTTTTGAGTAAGGCTGGTATTCCGATAAAACCCGAAATTGAGGGTGCAAAAGGCAGTAAACTTCGCCAAAGTTCAACTCAAGCCATTGATGAAGATTGTCCAGTGGTAGATGCTGACGGCTCAATGACTACGTTGAAATGGTCGTACGCTTACTATGAATTAGCCGAACGTGGCTATCTGGAAACTGATGGTCAGCAAGTTTGGTTTGACGGTTTTCTTGGTGAACAAGCAACAAATCTCTTCGAAATGACCAAGCGTTAGTATTGGCACGCAGATGAGACTTACCGTCCGCCTTGATGCTTCGGCAAGTCTCATGTGCGTGCCATATTTTTCACTCTTCTCCCACATAAAATCATGCAAAATATTTTAGTAATTGGAATGGGCAAAGTTGGCTCATTGGTAGCCACGCTTTTGTCTAAACGTTTCAAAGTTAAAGGTTTAGATAAAAATAATCCTACCACAGCATTGCCTTTTGAGGTCATCAAAGGCGATATTTCGGATAAAGTTTTATTAGAAAAACTGATTCCACAATTCGATGCAGTGGTGTCGTGTATGCCTTATAATTTGAACTTGACGATTGCTCAAATTGCCTACAAATCGGGAAAACATTATTTCGATTTGACGGAAGATGTTCCCACAACTACTGCTATCCGAGAAATGGCTGCGAAGGGTAGTAAAGGCGTTTTAGCGCCGCAATGTGGACTTGCTCCTGGACTTATCGGCATCGTGGGAGCAGATTTAGCCAATCGTTTTACTAAACTCCGTGACATTGAACTGCGGGTTGGGGCATTGCCAAAATATCCGAATGGACTTTTGGGATATTCCTTTACGTGGTCGCCTGCGGGAGTTATTAACGAATATTTGAATGATTGCGAGGTGATTCATAATGGCGAAAAGAAGTTGGTTTCTGCGCTCGACGGCATCGAATACATCAACATTGAAGGCAATGAATTTGAAGCTTTTAGCACTTCGGGCGGACTCGGAACCATGTGCGAAACCTACGAAGGACGGGTAGATACGCTCAATTATAAAACCATTCGTTATCCCGGACACGGTAAACTGATGAAATTTTTGCTGTACGAATTAATCTTGAAAAACAAGCGAGAACTCATCGAAGAAATTCTGACTCAGGCCAAACCGCCCGTGCAGGAGGACGTTGTGTATGTGTATGCAGTTGTGGAAGGTTGGAAAAATCAGTCTTTGGAAAGAGAGGAGTTTTATCGTGCTTATTCTCCCAAAATTATAGACGGAAAGCATTGGAGAGCCATTTCTTGGACAACCGCCGCTTCCATCGTGGCAGTCGTTGAAATGGTAGCAGACGGGAAATTACCTCAAAATGGATTTATCAAACAGGAAGATATTGTGTTTGAGCAGTTTTTGGAAACGGAGACAGGGAAGTTTTTCTTATGAATTTAGACCATAGATTTTATAAAAGTCATGTTTGAGTAACACCTTTATTGTAATGCTAATGAGCACTACAATAAAGGCATTCCCTGAATCCTTAGCTTTTTAGTGAAGCCATGTCAATAACAAAACGATATTTTACGTCGCTTTTTACCATTCTATCATAAGCCTCATTAATGTCTTGCATTTTTATCAATTCAATTTCAGAAACAATATTGTGTTCCCCACAAAAGTCAAGCATTTCTTGTGTTTCAGCTATTCCACCGATTAGAGAACCTGCTACGGATTTTCTACCCAAAATCATTGGAACTGTATTTAAAATAGGTTCAAGTCCACCCAAGTACCCAACTAAAACCACAGTACCATTAATGTTTAGTGTTGTAATATAAGGATTAACATCGTGTATATAAGGGACAGTATCAATAATCAAGTCGAATTTCCCTTTTACCAATTTCATCTGTGCTGCATCGGTAGAAATAATAACTTCATCTGCTCCTAATTCTTTAGCATCTGCTATTTTTTCTGCCGTCCTTGAAAATAGTGTAACAGTTGCACCTAAGCCTTTTGCCAATTTAATTGCCATGTGTCCTAATCCACCCAAACCCACTACTGCAACCTTAGTACCTTCTTTTACATTCCAATGTTTTAAGGGTGACCAAGTGGTAATACCAGCACAGAGTAAAGGAGCGACTGCTGCTAAATTTAGATTAGAAGGCACTTTCAATACAAAGTGTTCATCCACTACTATTTTTTCAGAATAGCCCCCCAAGGTATGACCTCCTAAATGTTTGTCTTTACTGTTATAAGTTCCTGTATATCCTGTTAAGCAATATTGTTCTAAATCTTTTTTGCAACTATCACAAGTTCCGCAAGAATCTACCAAACAGCCAACACCAGCCAAATCGCCTACTTTAAATTTGGTTACTTCGCTTCCCACATTAGTTATTTTTCCCACAATTTCGTGACCAGGAACAGAAGGATACAAACTCCCGCCCCAATCGTTACGTGCCGTATGTAAATCGGAATGACAAACTCCGCAATATAGAATTTCTATCTCAATATCGTTTGCTGTTAATGTTCTTCGTTCAATGGCCATTTGTTTCAAACTGTCCGTTGGAGAGTTTGTTCCAAATGCTTTTGTTTGTGTTGAATCCATGTTTTATTTTTTAATTAATTTAATTTGTATGCTCCGTTCTTGTCATTGAGAATACTGACAATAACGGGAGATAAAACTTATTCGTTCACTTGCTATGCAGATAGCTATGTTAGATTTTCTTGATTTAAATGCTTTTCCCAGTTGTAGTCAGTATCTCTACTGACAATAAAGGGAGTTAGTTATTATGCCGATTGCGAGATATGCTTCCATATTGTTGGTTATTGATATTCGGATATTGTGGTTTTATTACCGTGGTCGGTGCCTTCACCACGACAGCAATTTTACTCCTCTGATTATCAACTAATTATGAAAATAACAGGGAGAAAGTTTATTCGTCCACTTGCTGACGCACGTTGGTAGGGTGAAGACACCGACCTCGGAGATATAATATAAAAATAATTATTTCTACAAACTTACTAAATTAGGCGTATTTCCCAAACCCAATTTATCAAACGGTAAAAAACACAACCTATCAAAATATCCCCTAACTTAGCCCAAACAAATAAAACCAATCCATGCAGTTAATCCTTCATCAATTCAAATTAAAACTTCGTCATACATTTACCATTACCCACGAGTCTCGTGATGTACAACCTACCCTTATTGTGGAGCTTCGAGATGGTGATTTTCGTGGTTTTGGGGAAGCTACCGAAACGCCTTACTATGGCGTAACAATGGCAAAAATGATGGCTCAATTAAAGGCCATTCGTCCGCTGATTGAGAATTATGACCTCCAAAGTCCAGAACAATTTTGGGCGGATATGTACCCGCACCTCAAAGACGACCATCCTTTTGCATTATGTGCCTTAGACATTGCCACCAACGACCTTTGGGCTAAGAAAAAAGGCCAACCTCTGTATAAATTATGGGGTTTGGATGCTACCAATAATCCTATTACAGATTATACCATCGGCATTGATACCGTGGAGAAAATGATCGAAAAAATGCAGGAAGTGCCATTTCCACTGTATAAAATCAAATTAGGGACAAAAGACGATATTAAAATTGTCCAAGAATTACGTAAACATACTAATGCGGTTTTTAGAGTAGATGCCAACACGGCTTGGGACGTGGAAGAAACTCTCAGTAACGCCATTGCCCTGAAAGATTTGGGCGTCGAATTTATCGAACAACCCATGAAAGCCGACAATTGGGAAGGCATGAAACGGGTTTTTGCGGAGTCGGTTTTGCCCATCATGGCGGATGAAAGTTGCATCGTAGAGGAAGACGTGGCTCGTTGTTACGGGTTCTTTCATATCGTCAATATCAAACTGATGAAATGCGGAGGACTTACGCCCGCAAGACGCATGATTGCACACGCTCATCAATTGGGTTTGAAAGTAATGGTGGGTTGCATGACCGAATCTAACGTGGGCTGTTCTGCCATTGCTCAATTATTACCACTTTTAGATTATGTGGACATGGACGGAATTCTCTTGGTGGACGACCAAGTTTCCACGGGCATCACCATTGATTTTGGCAAGGTAATTTATTCGGAAGAAAATGGCACGGGAGCCTGTTTAATTGATAATTGACCGTTAATAATTGATAATTTTGGAGATTAAGTTTCTCGATTTCATTTATCAACTATTCTCTATTCATTATTCATTTACAAAAATGAACTACGTAACCAACCAATTACCAAGTCGAATTTTTACTACTAATTCCCAAGAATATTTGTGGTTTAGTGGCACTTCATATTTGGGAATTCCTCATCATCAAGGGTTCAGAGAAAATTTTATGCGTGCCTTTGCCCGTTATGGTACTTCGTGGGGAAGTTCACGGAATAATACTGTTCGTTTAGAAATATACGAAAAAGCGGAAATTGAGCTCGCTAAATTTGCCAAAATGCCAGCCGCTTTAACCACCTCATCGGGTATGTGGGCGGGGCAATTGGTCGTTAATTTTCTCCAAAAACCTGATACCAAATTCTTCTTCGCCCCCAAAACGCACCCAGCCCTTTGGAATGGTGCAAGTCTGCAATTAGAAGATTGGGAAAAGGGTTTAAATTATTCAGCATGGGCTTTACAAATTGTTAAGAAAGTTATCGAATGTACGGCTAAAAATATTGTCATTTGTTCCGACTCAGTGGGTTCTCCTTACGTGGAAGCATTTGATTTTCAATGGATTAATGAATTGCCAACAAGTAAAAACATTACAATTGTTATTGATGCCTCGCATAGTTTTGGGGTTCACCATTTCAACCACTCAATCACTCAATCACTTAATCACTCAATCATTTTCACCTCTTCGCTCAATAAAGCGATGGGCATGACGGGTGGCGCAATTTTCTCGGATGTGGAAACGCTTTCATCTATACGTCAGTCGCCGATGTTTGCGGGTGCCTCGCCCATGTTGCCCGCTTTGTTGGAAACTTTCGTGAATTCGCTTGATTATTTTACGGAACAACAAGCAAAATTATCCACAAATATTGCGTATTTTAACTCCTTGATTTCTCAAAATTCCTTTCTGGATTCAATTGAAAATTATCCTGCGTATTGTACCCATCAGTCGGGCGTGCATGAGTTTTTGGAAGAAAATAGAATCATGACGGCTTGCTTTCCCTATCCAACGGCTACCGATTTACCTGTTACTCGTTTGGTTGTCAGTGCTTTGCACTTGAAAGAGGACTTAGAGAAGTTGGCTCTTACACTATCATTGCGAACGTAGTGAAGCAATCCTTTCGATTAAAGCAGAAATATCTGAAAGCAAATCAGTAAATTTATCTGGGGATTCAAACGATTGAATTCAAATAGCTCTTCATCATTCTTGCAGATTGGTTCGTTTCACTCGCAATGACACGTCATTTATATATTCTTAGAAAAATAACATTTCATCCACAACAATTATGAAAAAAATATACTTACTATTCTTCTTCATTACGTTTAATCAAATGATGTCAAATGCTCAAAAAATTGATACAGATTTCTTGCCGAAACTTATGGCTACCAAGCCCGAACAGTTTAAGGAATTTTTGGATAATCCTGATAAATATCGGTTGCAAATTCTTTATACGCAAATAAATAGAGATAAAAAAAATCGTCCAAAATTTACCTCTTTTGGATATCGGATTAATAATTCAGAATATTTTTATCCCGCCAGTACTGTCAAATTCCCTGCCAGCGTTTTGGCCTTAGAAAAAATTAATAATCTCAATATCAAAGGATTAACTAAGGAAACAACGATGTTCACAGGAGCAGAATTTCAGAAACACACGCCCGTAACGAAAGATACGACTTCCAAAAATGGATTACCTTCGATAGCTCATTACATCAAAAAAATATTAATGGTTTCGGATAATGATGCTTTTAATCGCTTGTATGAATTTATTGGACAAGAGGCTTTTAACGAAACTTTACATCAGAAAGGTTACGAAAATACTCGTATATTTCATCGTTTACAGGTGGGTATGAATAAGGAACAAAACCATAGAACAAACCCTATAAAATTCATGCTAGGAAATGAAGTTGTCTATCAACAGCCAATGATTATTTCTGAGAAAAATTATAGTTCATCCAATCCAATTCGTGTTGGAAAAGGGTATATGGAAGGTGATTCTATCGTAAATACTCCTTTTGAATTTACGGATAGAAATTTCTATCCACTTTTAGACCAACAAGCAGTATTAAAATCGGTGCTTTTCCCCGAATTCGTTGAACCCAAAAAACGTTTTAATTTGACTGAAGACGATTATAAATTTATGTACAAATATATGTCGCAAATGCCCACGGAAAGTACGTATCCAAACTATAATCCAACGGAATTTTATCCCACGTATTGCAAGTTTTTGATGTACGGAAGTGGTAAAAATGACATAGTGAATCCCAACATGAGAATATTCAATAAGGTGGGCGACGCTTACGGTTTTCTGTTGGACAATGCCTACATCGTGGACTTTGAAAATGGTGTAGAATTCATGCTGACAGCAGTTTTACTGTGCAATAATGACCAGATTTTTAACGATGACAAATACGATTATGATACGGTTGGTTTCCCATTTATGAAGAATTTAGGACAATTGATTTATACTCATGAACTCGCTCGCCCACGGAAATACAAGCCGGATTTGAGTAAGTTCCGAATGAATTATGATAAGTAAAATTACTACCTTTGATTTTTAAATATTTACACAAATAGTATTCTCTATTTTACCACAAAATTACCATGAAAAAACAACTACTAACTGCGATTATTTACTTTATCTATTGTATTAATGTCGTTCAAGCACAAACAATTACTACTGGTCAAATTACAGGTTTAATCTGCAAAGGTTCAACTACAACGATTCCTTTCACTTCCACAGGCACTTTTGAGTCGGGAAATGTTTTTAAAGTACAGATCAGAAATTCAAATCAGAACGTATGGACAGACCTTGTAACAGAAGGTACTGCCAGCCCTTTAAAATTTACTGTTCCTGCCAATTTTGATGAGACTAACTATTATTATTCGTATTACATTCGAGTTGTTGCAAATAAGCCAAATGTCTTAGGTTCTGAGCTTTATATATCATCACTTTCCGTAAAACCTAATTTAACCTTATTAGGATTGAGTTCTTCTTTTATCAATCCTTATGAATCTGTAAATCTTAGAATTAAAGGGACTGGTTCTTTTGTCAAGGCTGTATTGAATGATAGCACAGTTATAGACATTGGAAATATATCAAATTTTGGCGATAATTTTCTAATCTATCCTAAAAAATCCAATGATTACTCAATTGCGTATGCAACTAATGCTTGTGGTCGAGGAGATGTGTCAGGAACTGCAAAATTAACCATTAATGATATTGGATTAAAATTAATAAGTGTGAATGCTAATGCTTGTTTGGGTGGTAAAATACAAATTACTTACTCTTCAACGGAAAAAGTAAGTGCTTCTAATAAATTTAAAATTGGACTTCAAAGTTCTCCTGACAAAGAATATGAAATTGATGCCGTTGAAAAAGACGGATATATTGAAGCTGTTTTACCTGCATACGTTGCAGCTCCATTTATTTATAATGTTAGAATAATCAGTAGTAGCCCGAAAGCAGTATCTGCTTGGTCATCCTTATCAGACAGAATATTTATTGGAGACAAAGCCTCCGCTGAAATTACTTCTCATAGTGAAAATGTATATTGGGGATATCCTGTACTTATTGAATATAAAGTAACTGGAATAGGACCTTGGAATATTATTTTGAATGATGGAGGTTTTTTCAATATTAACTACAATCCTGATTATACTACGCCCAATTCCCCATATAGTGGACTTTTTTCTAAATCGGTACTTCCCGATAAATCAAAAAGTTATTCAATATCCGCTTTTACGAGCAAATGTGGCGTAGGTCCAGTGGGTAAAAATATTATGGATGTAATCGTAAAACCAGGGGTTGTCATTGATTCTTTAAAAGAAGGAATGGAATTATGTTTAGGAGATTCTTTCACCGCAAAATATTCAACTTTTGGAAATAATACCTCTATCGTAGCATTTGTTACTACCAATGATTACGGAACAAATAATGACAGGATTAAAGTACCAGCAGTATTTGAAAATGGAACGATCAAAGTAACCTTACCCAAAAATTTATTAGATAATAGAAATCCTGAATCAGATAACTTTTTTCTTGGCATAAGTTATGGAAGTGACCCCTATCAAGTAACATACAGTAGAAAATCATTTAAAATTAGAACTTTGCCAAGTGTGTCATTTTATAGTCCTCTTCCGATAACCTTAGTCACAAAAGGCAATGCTTCGCTTCAACTCATAACGTATGGAACAGGCAACTTGTCAGTTTTATTAGAAGATTCGACTCGTCAAACTACGTATGCAGGCTATCGCATAAACAATTATGCTGTGTATTTTCCTGTACAAGTTGCAAAAACTACGACTTTTAAATTAAAATCGGTCAGTAATATATGCGGAACAGTTTCTACAACTGATACAAGAGGACTAACGGTTTATGTGAATAGTCCTGCTGACAATGATATAACACTAAAAAACACTCCTACTAAATTATGCGTTGGCGAGAAGACCAAAATTTACTTTAAAACATTTGGGACTTTTAAAACAGAAAACGAGTACAAAGTAGAGCTTACCCAATACGGTGTAACTAAGATAATTGGAACAGGTAAAAGTTCTCCCATAGACGTGGTTATTCCGGATGTGAATTTGTACAATAACACCAATTATACTATAAGAGTAGTTGCATCTGCCCCCACCACGATAAGTGACAGTCCATATATCACGATAAATACAAAACCTTCTGTTAATCTGTCAATTGTTTCACAATTAGCATTTGGTACGTTGGTTGATGAAGAGATTACATTCAATATTTATGGCAGCACAGGGGGTGTTCCAGCTTCATTTATTTTCTCCGACGGCTCAACTTTTGATGGCACTCAACAACTCATTAGACGATTCAAAAGTAGTACCAATTTTTCAATAAAATCCGTTTCAAATGAATGTGGAATAGGAACTGCTGCAAATAATTCCTACAAAATAAATATTGTTCCGTTCAAATTATACTCGGTTTTGGATAATACCGTGTATTGTACGGATAGTTATTACAATTATAATTATCAAATAAGTGGAGTTAAAGAACCAAATGTCACTTTTAATCTTCAAATAGCGTTACAAAAAGACTCTGTTTTCACGGATTTAATTACGAATTCGTCCGAAAACCCCATAAGATTTAAAATTCCATCCACCTTGAAAGAAGGGAACTATCTGTTAAGACTTATGAGTAATACCGCTGTAAAAGTGTATTCTCAAATTTTAGGGTTTCAAGCAAAATTGCCCATTAAAGCAAATTTGACTGCTTCTGATGGCTCAAATGCGGTTTCTATTGAGGGAGGAACATCGGTAAATTTAAAATATTCCGTTACTGGCACAACCCCTGTAAACACAATTTTAGTAGATGATAAAGACCAAATTATTCGTGGGATTATATCCTACGATAATAATCAATCATTTACACCCACAAAATCAACGACTTATACCTTAAAATCTATTGAAAATACTTGTGGGTATGGAGTGGGTACTGGTAGTGTAAAAGTTACCATAAAACCTTCTATTACAGTTAATCAATTGAATGTTTATACGATTTGTTCTGGAAAAGATTTAATAGTAAATGCTTCAAGTTTTGGTGAATTTGATGCAGGTAATACCTTTAAATTTACATTAATAGATAGCAAGAAAAATAGATTTAATATTAATGAAGTTTCTATGTTGGCAGGAGAAGTAAAGTTGAAGATTCCCAATAATTTAGTGCTTGATGCTTATCAGCTTGAAGTGAGTTCAACCATGCCAATCGTAACAAAGATGTTTAGTAATAATCTTTCAGTAATAACCCTACCAGATGCCACTATATCGGGCAATACAATCATAAACGCTGGACAACAGACCTATATTTCAGTAGTAAATAATAATAGCAAAAATAATCAATCCTATTATGATGATGCTATTTATGTATTATCTAATGATACACAAGGCTACACTTCTTACGGAAAATTGGTAAATGTAAAACCTACTAAAACAACTACTTACACTTTAAAATCAATCACTAATTCTTGTGGCATTGGTAAAGTTTCGGGTAGTGCCACTGTAACCGTAAATCCACCTACAGATAAAAGTATTAATACTAATTTTGGTGTTTACTCAGCTACTTATCTTTGTGCAGGAGGGCAACAATACGTGTATTTTGATGCACAGGGGACTTTCTCCGCAACTAATAAGTTCTCCGCACAAATCTCTGATAAAAATGGAGAAAACTTTAGAGATATTGTTTCCGAAGGTGATAAAAGTCCATTAAAAGTCAATATTCCAGAAGATTTACCCGAAGGAGATAATTATCGTATCAGAGTAATTGCATCCGATAAAGACGTTAGTAGTTCTGCCAACATTTATTCCTTAAATTCATTCAAAGCACCAACTGCTACGTTGGATTCTACAACTTACTTATTCTCTGAAGGAAAACCCGTAAACGTAAAAATCAATTTAACAGGAACGGCTCCGTGGTCAGTCAAATTTGGGCTTGAAGAATTATCTGCTACAACTTATCGAGCAACAGCTACTCCTTTTATTATAAAACTAAGCCCCCTTAGTCCAGTTGTTTATAAAGTATTCAGTGTAAATGATACTTATTGCGTAGGTAAAGTATCAGGAATAGGCATCGTAAAAATCGAACTCATCACCGCTAATGAAGAACTTTCAGACTTTGAAATAAAATTATTCCCCAATCCAACGTCCGATAAAATAACGATTCAAAATGATAATTTTAAGAATACGACTTTACAGATTACCGATAATCTTGGGAAGCAGATTTTGCAACAAAATATCCATAATTCCGAAATAATTTTAGACTTTTCAAACTATCCAAGGGGACAATATTTCCTCCAAATCGAAAGAGATAATAAAAAAGTGGTTTATAAAATCATAAAGCTATAAGTTGATTCTAGATTATTTTAATTGGAAAGACTGGTAACGTTCAAGAGTTACCAGTCTTTTTTAATTAAAATCAAGTCATATCCTTATATTTGTAAAAACATCAACTCCCCAGACCCCATGAAAAAAAACTTCCTCCTCACAATTCTAATTTTATCACAAATAAGCACTTTCGGACAGAATTCCGTTCAAGAAAAAGCTCAAAATTACCGCAAAGCCAACGAACATCAATTATTGCAAGAATTCATGGGTTTGTTATCCATTCCGAATGTGGTTTATGATACGGTAGGCATACAAAAAACTGCTACTTATATTGCCAAAATGATGGAAAATAATGGCATAAAACCGCAATTTTTAGAGGGAAAAACAAAAGGCGTACCTCCTGCCATTTTTGGGGAAATCAATACGCCAAATGCCAAGAAAACCATCATTTTTTACGCTCATTACGACGGTCAACCCGTCAATCCAAACCAATGGGCGGAGGGCATAAAACCTTTTGAAGCCGTGTTTCTGAATGCTTCATTAGAAAAAAATGGCAAGATAATCCCTTTCCCGAAACCCACAGAATCCGTCAATCCCGAATGGCGAATTTATGGAAGAAGTGCCTCTGACGACAAAGCGGGCGTTTTTTCGATACTTACGGCTTATAAAGTTTTGGTTAAAACGGGCATGATTCCTTCCATCAATTTCAAATTTTTCTTTGAAGGAGAAGAGGAAGCTGGTTCTACGCATCTGGCAGAAATCTTGGATAAACATAAAGAAAAACTCAAATCAGATTTGTGGATAATTTGCGATGGCCCAGTGCATCAATCGGGCAGAAAGCAGGTGGTTTTTGGGGTGCGTGGGGATGTGAATATGGAGATAAAAGTCTTCGCTTCCAAACGTCCTTTGCACAGCGGACATTACGGCAATTGGGCTCCCAATCCAGGAATGTTATTGGCTAAATTATTGGCTTCGATGAAGGACGATAATGGTCAAGTTTTGATAAAAGGTTTTTATGACGATGTTACGCCTTTGACTGAATCTGAGAAAACTGCCTTGAAAAATATCCCACCCGTCGAAGATCAAATGCGGGAAGAATTGGGCTTCGTCAGAGCAGAAGGGAACGGACAATCTTTGGGAGAATTAATAAGTCAGCCGTCCTTAAATGTGAGTGGTTTGTTGAGTGCTAACGTTGGAAAAATGGTGGCAAATATCATCCCAACCTCCGCCACGGCAGCTTTAGATTTGCGTTTAGTTTTGGGAAATGATGCGCAACGCCAAGTTCAAAAAGTGATTGCACATATCCGTTCTCAGGGGTATTATGTATCTCAAAATGAGAGCATTACCGATGAAGAACGTTTAAAATATCCACTCATTGCTCGGGTGATTGCGAAGGAAGGTTATAACGCACAACGCACTCGAATGGATTTACCGATTGCTCAAAATGTCATTAAAGCGGTGCAATCAACCATGAAAGAAAAAATCGTTTTGATGCCCAGCTCGGGCGGAAGTTTACCACTTTATGTTTTCGACAAATACCTTTCAACGCCCACTGTTACGGTTCCGATTGCGAACCATGACAACAATCAACACGCTGAAAATGAAAATATTAGAATCAAAAATCTTTGGGATGGCATTGAAACCTACGTGGCTTTGATGATGATGGACTAAGTTTTTTTTTGAAACATAATAAAATTCCGCTAATTTAAGATGGAAAACACCGAATCCCAACGGTGTTCCATTTTTCCATAAACGAACACAAAAATTATGACAAAAAAACATCTAACCGATACCATAGACTGGAAAAGTATATTGAATTTAAAAAATATTTTTCAAATCTTCATTGGCACTTGTTTAGCCGTTTTGGCCATGAAGGGTTTTATGATTCCCAATCGTTTTTTGGATGGCGGCGTTACCAGTATTTCTATTTTACTCCACGAAATTCTAAAAATCAACATCAGTATTTTTGTGGTTACTTTAAATGCTGTATTCATCTATATTGGGTATAAAAAAATCGGAAAAACCTTTGCTGTTCATACTACCGTTGCAGTCATTTTATTTTCTTTGGGACTCATTTTTGTGCATCTTGAACCCATCACTAAAGATAAATTATTGATTGCCATTTTCGGAGGAATTTTGATTGGAACCGGAAGCGGATTAGTGATAAGAGGGGGTGGTTTATTAGATGGTTTTGAAGTAATTAATGTCTTCACACAACGCAAAACGGGGCTATCAAACAGTGAAATTGCCATGCTTTTTAATACGTTGATTTTTGGGGTTGCAGCCTTTCAGTTTGGCATAGAAACTGCTATGTATTCTATCATTACCTACTTTACGGCTTCTCGTGCCACTGATTACGTAGTTGATGGAATTGAAGAATTTACCGCCGTTAATATTATCTCTTCAAAACCCGATGAAATTAAGAATTTATTGGTCAATGATTTGGGAAAAGGTATTACCGTTTATAAAGGTGAAAAGGGCTATTTACCCAATAGTTACGATATAAAAACGGATGCGGAAATTATTGTAACGATTGTTACTCGACTGGAAATTAAGCAAATACATGATGCTGTGATCAATATTGATGCCAACGCATTCGTTTACGTACATATTATAAAAGAAGCAACGGGAGGGATTTTGAAGGAAAAATCTCATCCAAAATAAAGTATTTTTCTACTAAAAGCCAACCTAATTAACTTACAAAAGATTATGGATTACGGAGATATTGTTATTTCAGTGGCTGTTACGGCTGGTGTTGTAAAAATTATTACTCGTTTTTTAGATACAGAAACGCAGTTACCCAAATTACACCAAATCTTCAATTATTCATGGGTAGCCATGGCGGGAATATTGCTGTTGAGTGAATCTTTTGGTATTAAATTTTTCACCAATAATTATTTTGAACTTCTATCATTGCTCATTTTTTTTATTCTCAATCAATCCAAAATAAATCCCAATACTCGTACCTTAGCCATTGCCATTGTTCCCTTTATTTTCTCCATCTTTATTAATGATGTGTTTAAATTAATTGTGCCTGAATTTCATGAACACTATGATGAAACTTTTAAAAATATTCGAGGATTTGCGGTGATATGGTTAGTTGGTTTTGGAATTTATATACAAAGACAAAACAAAAAAGAGAAAGCATTACGACAAAAAAATGAGCTGGAAAAGCAGATTCTGGAAGCTAAAAAGAACAGCCTCGAACAGCAAGTAGCGGAAAGAACTGCCGAGTTAACCCAGCAAAAAGAATCACTCGAAAAAACCATTTTAGAACTTCAAACCACCCAAACGCAATTGGTTCATGCCGAGAAAATGGCCTCTTTGGGCGAACTCACCGCTGGCATTGCCCACGAAATACAGAATCCCTTAAACTTTGTCAATAATTTCTCGGAAATGAGTGTTGAATTACTTGCAGAGTTGAAAGATTTGAGGAACAAAGAGACAAAAGGGCAGAGACACACAAAAGATGAGGATTTGGAAAATGAATTATTTGCTGATATTACCCAAAATCTTGAAAAAATTTCCCATCACGGCAAGCGAGCGAGTAGCATCGTGAAAGGCATGTTGGAACATTCACGGACAAGCACAGGCACGAAAGAATTAACCGATATTAATGCTCTTGCCGATGAATATTTACGCTTATCTTACCATGGTTTAAGAGCAAAAAATAAAAACGGTTCGACGATTCGATTTAATGCCGATTTCAAAACAGATTTCGATGAAAATTTGCCTAAAATTGAAGTCGTTCCGCAGGATTTTGGGCGGGTTTTGTTGAATTTAATAAGCAACGCTTTTTATGCGGTCGGAAAAAAGGAAAGTGAAAATAAAGAAGTAGGAAATAGTTATAAACCGATAGTTATTATAAGTACAAAATGGATGGATAATCAAGTAATGATCTCGATAAAAGACAACGGCACTGGAATGTCTGAAGCCATAAAAGCCAAGATTTTTCAACCCTTTTTCTCTACAAAACCAACGGGTGAAGGCACAGGGTTGGGGCTTTCATTGGCTTATGATATTGTAACTAAAGGACACGGCGGCACCATTGACGTTCAAAGTGTAGAAGGCGAAGGAACAGAATTTACGATTATCATTTAAAAATACTTACGTTAATCTATAAAAAATATTAAAATAAATAAATATATCATTTTTTTGAGTAACTTCAATTATTAATAAACTCATTTTCAAGGCATTAACTATTTTCTTGCAATTATCCTCATACAATTAAAATTTTCTCCTTTTAATTTGATTGCAAACTTTTAATCTTCAAGAGTATGCCCACTCCCAATATTCATGAAACGATAAAGTCAATCTTCGATGCAAAGACGAAGATTGGAAATATTTCTTTTGAAATTGAGCTAAGTATTTAGACAAAAAATACTCATGGCATGACTTAACCAGCAAAGCCATGAATATTATCCTGGCTCATATTTAGATTATTTAGCTATTTTTTATGGATTGTTTACTGGTATGAAAATTATTATTTTTTCGATAAATTCTTAATTGCTTAATTTCCTCCCCAACCCTCAAACATCATGAAAAAAAACATCAATGGCGTAGATTATAATATGCCTACCAGTAATAATGAAGTATTACAACTCATTTTACAAGCGCATCAAAACAATCAAAAAATTTCTGTGAGAGGTGCCGCACACTCCATTCCGTTGGTAAAAACCAATGAAGAATACGGCAAATATCTGTACATCATCCTCGCCGAAATGAATAAAATACTTAGTTTTGATAAAGAAAAAGGTATTGTAAAAGTTCAGGCGGGGTGTCATCTTGGTTTAGACCCAAACGACCCAACGGGCATTTCCAAAATTGAAAATTCCTTAGTCTATCAAATTGACCCATTTGATGTTGAGGATGGTCAAAGAATTCCGAATACAAATCCAGGCTGGGCCTTACCTGATTTGGGTGGAATTTCGCACCAAACCATTGGCGGATTCATTGCTACAGGTTCATCAGGAGGCTCAGTTCATGCCAATTTTGAAGATGCGATTGTAAGTGTAGATATTGCTCATTTTGATGGTAATAATGCAGTTATCAAAACTTTAAACCGCTCTGACGATGAGAATGATGCGTTTTATGGAGTAGCATTTGCCAATTTAGGATTGATGGGCATTGTCGTTTCCGTTACTTTTCAGTGCATTCCATCTTATTATATTTATGGCAATGAAATTACAACGCTCACAACGGAATGTTCCATAGATTTATTCGGATCGGGTGTTACAGCCACATCAACTTCCCCTGCTAAATTGAGTGTTGAAAACTTCTTCAAACAAGAAAACCTTTACTCTCGTTTTATGTGGTGGCCCCAGAAAGGAATTGATAAAATGACCGTTTGGCAAGCCACAGGAACGCAAGTTTCGAAGACGCCAGATTGGCAAAATTTTAAATCAAAACCCTACAACGATTTACCTCCTTTCCCTTTCAAAAATGATTATACCCCTGCTAATATGGCAGTTTACTACATTTATTCGTGGCTTGATAATTGGCCCGATTGGTTAGAAAAACTGTTCGGGGTTGGTCCTCGCACCCGTGAAGCTATTGAGGCTTTTGCGGAAAAAATTGACCCTACTATTCTTAAATTTATTTTGAAAATTTTTGAACCCATTGATAAACCCCAGACCTTTCAAGACATTTGGTGGAACGGCTTGCCAATGGATAATGAAGCCAGTGATTCTTGGTTTCCAGTTTGGTTTACGGAATTATGGATTTCAATCGACCAAACCGAGGCAGTCATGAACGATTTGAACGTTTTTTTTGAAAGACCTGAAAATGCAGGAAATTTTTCGACTGAAATTTACGCAGCGGGAAGCAACCTATTTTGGATGTCTCCTGCCTACAAAATGGACGTTATCAGGATTGATATTTATTGGTTTGGCAACGACCAAGATGGCACGCCTCAAGACTATTATATTCCGTTTTGGAATGAATTAGAGAAATATAACTTCCGTCCACACTGGGCAAAATTCTTTCCCGCTCCCGATAGCAATCAAGGCATAGATTATCTCAGCAAACAATATCCAAAGTGGCAACAGTGGCGAGATTTACGGACAAAAATGGACCCAAATAATATCTTTTTAACGGAATATTGGGATAAAAATTTGAAGATTACGGATTTACTTTAAAAGTAAATGGGTTAAAATAATTCAATCAATTCTCATGGCATTTCAATTTGCAATTTATTCGTTTTCCGTAACTTATAAGATTATTAATGCCATGAGAAATTCACCGAAAATACTATTTTAATTTATTGCCCTTTCATAAACTTATGGAAAAAGTCTTTCTCTTGCATACCCATACCGTTATGTCGTTGTTACTATTTTTATTTGTAGCAGGTACATTTATTTTCATCAATAATTTAAAAGAAAATACTCCTTCAAAAAAGTGGTTTAAATTATTCTATTTAGGTCAACTTCTATGGCAGGGGGCTGATATATTGAGGTACAGCCTTCATCCGTCCATGGTTGGAAGCCTAATTTATCAACTTGATGTTTCGGTTTGGGCAATTCCCTCATTCTGTATTTTGGAAATCGCTTATTTACAGTTTCTGTATTTTTTTGTCGGTAATCCCTTCGAACGAGAACGGAAAACATTTCTATATCTTTCAATTTTTATATCTTGCATTGTTGCCACTTTAACCTTTTGGAATGAATTTTACAATAAAAGTAACATCTTGATTTTCAACTTAATAGCTTTTGGATACGGATTTGTAATAAACGTATTGGCAATGATTCTGTGTATCCGGAAAGCAATATATTTTAACAAAAACCAAGAAAAAATATCAGCAAAAGGGAGTTTTTACATGGCTATCTTGAATTTTGGCTATGTCATGACCAGTGTGATTGTTATCATTTTTGGTTTTTATAGTACCATTGGTTATTGGACTTTTTTCTTGATTGTTTGGATTGGAAATTTAACAGCGTTGGTTGTTTATATCAATTTTGGAGCTATTCCTACCAGTTTTCAAACCAAAATGATTGGCTTTACATTCATCATTGTTATGACCGTATTGATGATGGTAACGTTGGTTTTTTATCCGCTTTTACCGCCCACCGAAGTTGAAATTAGTACGACTCAACAAACAGGATTAACCAAATTAATTATTATTATTCTTTGTTCGATATTCGTCTTAACTTTTATCCTGCCACGAATTTTGAGATATACTTTGACCGACCCACTTCAAAGACTTTTAGATGGTGTACAAAAGGTTAATTCGGGCGATTTAACCAGTAAAGTTACCATAGTTCATCCCGATGAAATTGGCAATATTACCGCCAATTTTAACCTTATGACCCAATCTTTAAAGCAATCAAAAGATGATTTGATTCAATACGCTATGACGCTTGAACAAAAAGTAAATGACCGAACCGCCGAACTTCAACATTCACTCAATAATTTAAGGGAAACGCAAGCTCAATTGATTCAATCCGAAAAATTAGCCTCTCTTGGAGAACTCACCGCTGGCATTGCCCATGAAATTCAGAATCCCTTGAATTTTGTCAATAATTTTTCAGAATTGAGCATGGAATTAGCCGAAGAATTGAAGGCGGAGATGCAAAAATTCAACATTGACCAAAAAATTGTAAATGACATACTGGACGATTTAAGCCAAAATCAGGAGAAGATTAGTTATCATGGCAATCGGGCGAGTAGCATTGTTAAAGGAATGTTAGAGCATTCACGGACAAGTACAGGCGTGAAAGAGTTGACAGATATTAATGCATTAGCAGATGAATACTTACGACTTACTTTTCATGGATTAAAAGCCAAAGAATCCAATAATGCTGAAATCAGGTTTAATTATGATTTTAAAACCGATTTTGATAAGAATCTTCCTAAAGTTAAAGTAATCCCACAGGATTTTGGGCGAGTTTTATTAAATCTCATTAATAATGCTTTTTATGCTGTTAAACAAGTATCTAATAAAAGGGCTAATTATAAACCATTAGTGACGATTAGTACTCATCATACTGACAATCAAGTTATTATAAAAATACAAGATAATGGAATCGGGATGTCAGAAGCTACAAAAGCGAAAGTTTTTCAACCTTTTTTTACGACAAAACCCACAGGTGAAGGCACAGGCTTAGGACTAAGTTTAGCCTACGATATTATAACGAAAGGACATGATGGGGCGATTGACGTTGAAAGCGTTGAGGGAGAAGGAACAACTTTTACAGTGACCTTACCAATCTAAGAATAGTTAAATCTCAAGAAATAGAATCGGATAAAATCTGTTTTTAAGAATTTTATAATTTACTGATAATCAAATATTTATACATTAATAACAGATATTTTACGCTTGCCACTTATCATTTTCAGTTAATAAATTATAGAGCTATTTTCCAATCTTATAAAGGAATCGTTATTTTTTTCTGTGTATTTTTAACATATTTAAATTCTCAAATTTCAACCCATGATGACTCCATGAAAACAACTTTCAAACTCCCACTTTTCCTGTTAATATGCAATTTAACTTTTGCTCAAACAGGTAGTCTTTTTAAATTGAATACTGCTTTACCAACGGATATGACGACCCAAAGTGAAGCTATGCTAAAAAGCAAAGATTTGTCATCCGATTTAGGGGCTATTGACATTTCTGAATTTATGGATTACATCAATAATACCGGGGGTCAATTTGAACAATTACTTTTTACTTTTAATGTAAAAAATAAGAAGAAATTGTACTTTACGGTAAGAGCCGCCAATCGAAATACGGGTGAAGTAACGCCAATGGCTTTTTCGAGTTTAAACAAAAAAATGACCATTGACGTTGCTGACAAAAAAGATTTTAATGATAAAAAAAATGTTTCATTCAATCCAAATGGCTTTTTCTTAGAAAAAAATGATGTTTTAGCCATGTTAAACGAAGTTGGTGTTGAGAAGAAAAAAATAAAAATCAAAGCCGTTCATACAAAAGATAGCAGTCAGCAAAGTTTTATAAATTTATTATTTCAAGGTAGCGGCACAACGGATTCAGCTACAACTTTTTCAACTTTTAACGTAGCCGCAGGAAGATTAGCACCCGAAACGGGTTGTCCTCCCTTCAATTGTATGGATTAGTAAGATTTAATATTTTCAGCACCACGAAAAACAACAATCTATGGAATTGATGGACTTAGCCAGTTTTTTAGATGCTGGGGCAAATTATTTTGTGATACTACCCTTATGCTTCGGCTTTTTTTATTTTAAGCATACAAACGCATTATTGAAGCTTTTGATATTTGGTCTTATTCTAACGTTATTACAACTGATAATTCTCAAGATTTCAAACATCATTTCTTCTTTTATCTTTGGTTATATTTTGGCTGCCATAGATACGATTACCGTTACTTTATTGATTGGCCAAACCATAACATCCAGACTCAATAGAAATATTTTCTTGATGATAGGAGTATTGCTTTTGCTATTTATTTTAATTGACTCTCAGTACATTACGTGTCTAAATAATTTTGGGATTTCAACTTTTATCGTCAAAATATTTATTGTGATTTCCGCTTTTATTTCGGTGAATCATCTATTTAAAATTAACCTCGAAAGAGAGATTTTTGACCAACCAATCGTCTGGATTTGTTTTGGTTTAATTTTCAATAACCTCTTTGGTTCATTTGAAATGTTTAGTTTGGCAATCATGAATTATTCCCAGAATTTAGTTCTGCAATATTACATACTACTTGCTTTGGTAAGGATTGTGATGTATTTATTTTTCAGTTATAGCTTTTACCTTTCCCAAAAAATTGAAAACAATTAACTTAATATTTTATGAAGAGAAATATATCGTTTATCTTTTCATTTTTGTTAGAATTTGTTCTTGTTATGTCATTATATGCTCAAAAAAGTGATACTTTAACCAAAATCACGGCTGTTAAGTATGGCAATAATCAAGTAGGTTTTGGCACGGGTAATATTGATATTTTGCAAAATAAAATACCAAAATTAGCTTTCGATCAAAATTATCTTCAATTCAGTTTCCTCAACAAGAAAATCCCCAAAAACAAAACCTTCTACTACTATTTGGTAGGCTTAGATTACACTTGGATTAAGTGCGAAGATTGTAGCCAAGCACAATATGCTCACTTGAACGGAGGTAACTATACGTTTTTGGTAAAAACGGGTGAGAAGGGAGATGTTCCTGCCCAATTTAAGTTTTTTGTTGAAGGGGATATTATCCATAAATGGTGGTTTATTCCCATGCTGTTGATGTACGTATTGGCATTTTTAGGCATTGGTGGTTATTTCTTTGTCCTTTTCCGTTTCAGGCAAAAGCTAATTCAGCAACGATTAATTCATCGAGAAAAGATGAAATCCATGTCCGAACTCACCGCTGGAATTGCCCATGAAATGCAGAATCCACTCAATTTTGTCACTAATTTTTCTGGAATGAGTGTAGAACTCGTTCAAGAATTGAATGATGAAATAGAAAAATCGGAATTAGATAAAACATTGATTCGAGAATTAGTGAATAATATCCACCAAAACCAACAAAAAATTTATCAGCACGGGCAGCGAGCGAGCGGTATTGTGAATGGTATGCTCGAACATTCAAAAATGAATATTGGACAATTTCAGCTAACCGATATCAATAAATTAATTGAACAACAACTCCGACTTGCCGAAAGTGTTTTTAGCAAATCAAATAAAGAATTTATCGTCGAGCTTCAATTTCAGAGTGATTCACAACTTCCCAAACTCAATATAATTCCTCAAGAGATTGGAAAAGCCCTTTTTAATATATTCAGTAATTCGTTTTTTGCGATGATAAAATTTGCCGCCCCTATGCTCAAAGTCACTACACAAAAATCTCATAATCAAATAGTTATCATTATCAAAGATAATGGAACTGGAATGCCTGAAAGCGTAAGAAACAAAGTATTTCACCCTTTTTTCACCACAAGAAATACAGGCGAAGGCACGGGTTTAGGTTTGAGTTTAGCTTATGATATTATTACGAAAGGACACGGCGGGATGATTGAATGTGAGAGTGTAGAAGGTGAAGGAACTATTTTTACGGTAACATTACCAATCTAAAATCAAAAAACGCTCATCCTTTTCTGGCATTTAATAAGTAGCTAAGTAAGGCTTGAGCCATGTTTTCCAAATTTGAATTATGCTATTCTAAGGCCCCATAGTTGAGAATTAAAAATTGAAACCATAGCACATGAATTTACAGAATTTACTGTTATATTACCCAATAAATAAAATAGCATGAAGATTTTAGTAGTTGACGATGAAAAGGATATTCAAACCCTTTTTGAGCAAAGATTCAGAAAAGAAATCAGAGAAAAAATAGTGGAATTGGTCTTTGCTTTTTCGGGCGAAGATGCCCTTACATACCTGCATCAACACGAGCAGGAAGCCGTTTTGATACTTTCTGATATCAATATGCCAGGCATGAGTGGACTTGAATTATTGCGTCAGATAAAACAAGAATACCTAAAACCACCGCCCGTAGTAATGATGATAACAGCCTACGGTGACGATGAAAATTATAACCTTGCCAAAGAGTTGGGGGCGGATGATTTTTTGAATAAACCCGTTGATTTTACAATACTTAAAGAAAAATTAAAAATTAATCGCTAATGGCAAAAATTTTAGTAGTAGATGATGAGCCAGATTTGGAGATGCTCATTAAACAGAAATTCCGCCAAAAAATAAGAGAACAAAAATACGAATTTGTTTTTGCTATTAATGGACAAGATGCCTTGGATAAAATTCAACTAAACACCGATATTGACATCGTGTTGAGTGATATCAATATGCCCGAAATGGATGGATTAACCCTATTGAGCCATCTGAATGAATCTTCGCCTTTGATCAAATCAGTCATCGTTTCAGCGTATGGCGACATGGAAAATATCCGAATTGCCATGAACCGAGGCGCATTCGATTTTATTACAAAACCCGTCAATTTCGAAGATTTATCGGTGACAATCGAACGAACCATTATGCACGTTGCCCAAATACGTGAGACCTTGAAAGCCATCAAAGAAAACAATATTCTTCGGATGTACGTGGACGAAACGGTGTTGAATTTTATGGGAAGCCGTGAATTTGAATCGTCGATTATGCTCAATGAAACCGTTGAAGCCACCGTTGTTTTTATTGACATTTGTGGATTCACGGCAATCAGCGAAAATGAAACGCCCGATGCCGTAGTGAAATTATTGAACAATTATTTTGATGTAATGGTGAAGGAAATAATCGCTCAGGGAGGATATATCGACAAATTTATGGGCGATGCCATCATGGCGATTTTCAGAGGAGAATATCACTTAGATAGGGCAATTGATGCGTGTTTGGCAGTCAGAAAACAGATTGAAGAAATGCCCGAAACGGCTCATCCCGTCCCTTTTACACCTCAATTATCCATCGGTTTGAATTCGGGCGAAATGATTTCGGGCAATATTGGTTCGGCCAACCTTCGCCGTTTGGATTATACCGTGATTGGGGATGTCGTAAATATTGCCCAACGCCTACAAAATACTGCCAACGCAGGGCAAATCATTATCAATGAAAGTGCGTATTTGAAAGTTAAAGAATCCTTTAATTGCAAGAAAGTAGGAGAAGTAACTTTGAAAAATAAAGCCATGCCGATGTTAGTTTATGAGGTAATGGATTAGGTAATTTAGGTTATAATCTTGCCACCAAGGCACAAAGTCTCTAAGTTTTTTTAAGAGTGTAATGTAAGGATGAATAGCATTCGTCCAAACTATGAATAATGGACGAAGACTGTTCATCACTATCTTTTTTGATTCATTCTTTTAAAACGTAGAGACTTCGTGCCTTGGTGGCTAATCAACTTTTCCTTCAAGAAAATATGCCCCTACAAAACAGAATAAGCCCTTTCAGCACGCTAACCGCCACGCCCGAACATGGTGCGTGGACGGGAAACAGAGGGGTAATCCACAACGCAAACAAGAAAATTCTTAGAAATCATGCCGTAAAATATTGGATAACGTGCGTGTTGGAATACAAAAATTTCCAAAGAAAAGTGATGACTCCGAATCGTTGGACGGAATTGTTTTTCTTGGATGAAACTACCGCTTTTGCGGCTGGACATCGCCCGTGTGGATTTTGTCGAAATCCAGATTTTAAACGATTCAAAACCCTTTGGTTATTGGCAAACGGTCAACGATATGATTTAGGGAAAGAGACTAAAATTGATACGATTGATGCTTTGATTCATCAGGAAAGGTTAGACTCCAACGGTTCTCAAAAGACTTTCAAAGCAAATTTAGCAACTTTACCCGATGGCACTTTTATCTCTTTTGGTGAAAAATCAAGCGCTTATTTATGGCATCAGCAAAAACTCTATGAATGGTCGTTTGCTGGCTACAAGAAAGTTTTGAGATTTGTACAAAATCAAGAAGTGGAGGTTTTGACTCCTTTTAGTTATGTAGAAACTTTTAGGGTTGGGTATTTACCACAGATTCACTTTTCGGCGGAATGATATTTCAAAACTAAGTAAAAAACTATACCCTATAATCTTTTATAAAAAAAACAACCGAAATAAAAGATTAAAACCATGAAATCACTCCTTTTGCTTTTATGTACCTTAACATTCGCAAATGTCAAGGCTCAACAAACAATCCAACCAAACTTAGGTTACAGAACCGCTAAGATTCTGAAAAAGAACGGCTTAACGTTCAAAGACTTAAATCAAAATGGAAAAATTGATAAATATGAAGATTGGCGTTTACCAATTGAAACACGGGTTCAAGATTTAGTTGCCAAAATGACGATTGAGGAGAAAGTGGGTTTTATGCTCATCAGTACTTCTCGCTTAGCGGGTGATTTTTCCTTCCAACAAAATGCGCCCAAAGTTGAAATTACGAGTGGATTTAATGAAGAAGACTTGGTGCAAAGCATGAATATGTTTTCTAAAAAGCCACTACCTTACGCCATGCTTTCAGCCGCTGGCACCACCAAAGGCGTAACAAAAAATCATTTACGACATTTCATTTTACGTGCCAATACTTCCGCTAAAGTTTTGGCAGAATGGGCGAATAATCTCCAAGCTCTTTGCGAAAATTCACGCTTGGGAATTCCTGCCATCATCGCTTCTAATCCACGAAATCATATTACCGTTGATGCTTCCATCGGACTCAGCGTTGGTACGACTGTTTTCTCAAAATGGCCGGGTGAATTGGGTTTAGCCGCCATGCGAGATTTGAAATTAACCCGTGAATTTGCGGATATTGCTCGTCAAGAATGGGCAGCAATTGGCCTCCGCAAAGGCTATCAATACATGGCAGATTTGGCAACCGAACCTCGCTGGCAACGAATTGAAGGCACTTTTGGGGAAGATGCAAACTTAGTAGCGGATATGACTCGTGAGATAGTATTAGGTTTTCAAGGGACAAAATTGGGCGAAAAATCTGTCGCTCTTACCACCAAACATTTCCCAGGCGGAGGACCACAAGTGGAAGGGCAAGACCCGCATTTTGAGTGGGGCAAAGACCAACATTACCCAGGAAATATGTTTGATTATCACCTCAAACCTTTCCAAGCGGCCATTGATGCAGGTACATCATCCATTATGCCTTATTACGCAAAACCAATTGGCACGAAATACGAAGAAATAGCTTTTGCGTATAACAAAGCCATTATCAAAGATTTATTGAGAACCAAAATGGGCTTCAAAGGTATCATCAATTCGGATACTGGCCCGATTGAAATGATGCCTTGGGGCGTTGAAAATTTAACAATTTTGCAACGTTATCAAAAAGCCATTGATTGTGGCGTGGATATATTTTCTGGTTCTGCCGACCCAACGCTTTTATTAGAAACGGTAAAGAAAGGCATGGTTTCAGAAGCCCGAATTAATGAATCAGTTACAAGATTATTGAGAGAAAAATTTACTTTAAATCTTTTTGAAAATCCTTACGTGGATGCTGCAGAAGCGGAGAAAATTGTGGGTAATGCCAACTTCCAAAAGCGGGCAGATTTAGCCATGAGAAAATCTATCGTTTTATTAAGAAATCAGGCAAAAGTTCTTCCAATCGCTCCAAAAACGGAACGCCGCCCGACGAAAGTTTATTTTGAATCTTACTACGATAATGGCAGAACAAAAACGCCATTTACGGTTATAAAACCAGAAAATAATCAATGGAATTTTGACTTTGTTTCGACCAAAGAAGAAGCTGATGTAGTACTGCTATGGCTAACGCCCAACGGCGGAAGTTTATTCAATTCAAGTCCTGCCCCAATTGATATTAGTTTATCCAAAAATAAAATTGACGTGGCTCGAGTGAATGAAATAACGAGTGCAAAACCAACGATTGTGGTGATTAACTATACAAGTCCATGGTTGATTTCGGAGATTGATAATGCAAACTTAAAAACGGTTTTGGCAACTTTCGGCACCACGACCGATGCAATTTTGGATGTAGTGAGTGGGGCATTTAATCCAACAGGAAAAATGCCTTTTACAACGCCAATTTCACAGAAAGCCATCTTAGAAAATCAGTCTGATATACCAGGATTTATGAAGCCGAAGGGATATGCTTTGTTTACTTTTGGGGATGGGATTGGTTATGAGAAGTAGGGGTTTATTGGGTCAATTTAATAGCGTAAAAATTAGTTAATTTTTACGCTATTTTTGTATTTTTGTATAAGAAATTTATAAAATGAAGACCATGAAAACTACAACAAAACCAAAAGAAGTGCCTGTTAAACAGGTAATGAGAAAGCCAGAAGGCAGGCCCAAAGTGAAACAAGGAACAGGGAGACACTTAATCTTTATGTCCGATACACTTTTTGACGATGATTTAAAATAATGAAGAGCTACCTTTTAGACACACATATTTTTCTGAATGCGTGCGGAAGACCTGAGAAAAATGGCAAAAAAATAGTAAAAATTCTTGAAAGTGATTGCCCTAAATATCTTAGTGCTATTTCGTTGGTAGAGATTACTCAATTATTGGAATCAAAACCTAAGGAAGTAAAAATAAACCTACCGGTTGCAACATTTTTTCAACAGGCGTTGAGTAATTTAAAAGTTCAGGTTTTAGAAATTACGCCTGAACATGCCCAACAATTCTACGAAATTCAAATGATAAAAGATCACAAAGACCAATACGACCGCACCATTATTGCCTAAGCGGCAAGCACAGGTTTTACAGTTTTGTCTGACGAGACAAAATTTCCATTTTATCCCATTGAACTTGTTTCAAATAATTTATAAATATTTGTTTTTATACATTGAAAAGGCCGCTGAATTGATTTCATCGGCTTTTTTTGATAGTTTCTACCTATTAATAATCATAATTGCTATTTGAATTTAATATTTGAGAGGATTTTTTCTGTATCACTTGTACGATCCTTTAAACGGTGGGTTGCGTAGAACGTCAGATAGAATTTGTTTACCTTAACTAAATATATTTTTTGAATAAGTATTTGTTTAGCTTTTTGTTGAAATTGCCTTTAAATTACAAGAAAGGGAAAACAAGAAAGAAGAGTATAATAGGTATTTAATTCTCATCTGAGTATTGAAATATTGTATCTATCTGCAAACATAAGTATTTCTTACAACTTCCCAAAACAATTTATGTAACCTCCAAAGATATCCTAACTTTGCATTTCCTTCATTACATAAATTATACCTCAAAATAAATTTTTACAGTAAAAAATCCCTAAATGCCCCTTTATAGAATCAAAAGGCATAATCAGATAATTTCCATTTTCGTGGCAATGCTATTGGTTATCCTATTGCCTCTTTAAAAGCATTTTTTAACCTTAGTAAAACGCTGTAAGTGACTTACTATTACACTGCGACACGAGTTGCTATCTCGATATATTTACATACAAAATGAAACAATTTTTAAACGAAGATTTCCTTCTCCAAACCTCCACGGCCAGCCGACTTTATCATGAGTTTGCTAAGGATATGCCTATTATTGATTATCACAACCACTTACCACCCGACCAAATTGCGGGCAATAAGAATTTTGAAAATCTAACCCAAATTTGGCTTTACGGCGACCACTACAAATGGCGTGCAATGCGAGCAAATGGCATGAACGAAAGTTATTGCACGGGTGATAAATCAGATTTTGAAAAATTTGAGAAATGGGCTGAAACGGTACCTTACACGATGCGTAATCCATTGTATCACTGGACGCATTTAGAATTGCAACGTTATTTTGAGGTGTACGAAACGCTTAGTCCGAAGAATGCTAAGAAAATTTACGAAGAATGTTCGGCTAAAATTCAAACACCTGAGTTTTCGGTGAGAAGTTTGTTGTCGAAAATGAACGTAGAAGTTGCTTGCACCACCGATGACCCAACGGATTCATTGGAACATCACCAAGCAATTATCAAAGATGGAACGGTAACAACGAAGGTTTTGCCAACTTTTCGTCCTGATAAATATATTTTGATTGAGAATCCTAATTTCTCGGATTATGTTCAAAAGTTAGCTTCAGTTGCCAATATTGAGATTGATTCTTACGCTGACTTATTGAAGGCCCTTCGGTCACGAGCGGATTTCTTTGCTTCTTTGGGCGGTCGTTTAGCTGACCACGGTTTGGAGCAAATTTATGCCATTAGTTTCACTGAAGAAGCGGCCAATAACGTATTTAGAAAAGTAATTTCAAAACAAAATATCTCGTCTCAAGAAGCGCTGACTTATAAATCTGCCATTCTTCATGCTTTGGGTGTGATGTACCATGAATTGGGTTGGACGCAACAATTTCACTTGGGCGCCTTGCGAAATAATAACAGCCGTGCTTTGCGTACCTTGGGGCCAGATACCGGTTGGGATTCAATTGGCGACTGGTCACAAGCACAGGGACTATCCAAATTCTTAGGTCGTTTAGATGAAAATGACCAATTAGCAAAAACCATTATTTATAACCTCAATCCAAGAGACAATGAATTAATGGCTACGATGATTGGTAATTTCAACGATGGGTCAATCGCTGGGAAAATTCAGTTTGGTTCTGGGTGGTGGTTTTTAGACCAAAAAGATGGAATGGAACGCCAAATGAATGCTCTTTCAAACATGGGACTTTTGAGCCGTTTTGTGGGTATGCTTACGGATTCACGTAGTTTCTTATCTTTTCCAAGACACGAATATTTCCGTAGAATTCTTTGTAATCTTTTGGGTAACGAAATCGAAAAAGGAGAACTACCAAACGATATTGAATGGATTGGGCAGATGGTGCAAAATATTTGTTACAACAACGCAAAAGAATATTTCAAATTTTAAGGAGCAATAAAATATGGGTAGAAATGGAAGTAAGTCCTTTCACAATTCTCATTTTCATAATTCTCATTACTCAACG
>NZ_CBABQS010000042.1:0-40400 GCF_964672035.1 Arcicella sp. | reverse complement strand
TATAAGCGTTGTTGGCGTTCATCTAATTGATTAAAATAATTGCGTTCTTCGAGGGTAATTTCCATATAACTAAAAATCAGTATTGAATACGAAGATACAATATTATGAAAATTAATTAGACCAACTTATTATTTACACGTTACTTAATTGAAAATTTAATGTCTAAATATAGTATTACATTTGTGCAAGCTCGATATTTTATTCAAACTAAAATAGAACAAGGAACGTTAGGCATAGATAAAGAAAACGGCATAATAACTCTCACAGAATGTTAAATATAGCATATATAAAAGAAGAAATAAAAGACCAATATTTATTAGATGATAAGCCTTGGATTATTGGTTTTAGTGGAGGTAAGGACTCAACAGCATTATTACAAATTGTGTGGCACGCTTTACGAGATTTACCCAAAGAACAATTAACAAAAGATGTTCATGTTGTATGTAATGATACATTGGTGGAAAATCCTAAAATTGTTCAATGGATTGATACAAATTTAGAACGCATAAGGTCTCAGGCAGAGAAAGAAGGATTGCCAATTATTGTCGCTAAAACAACGCCAGAATTAGATGATTCGTTTTGGGTTAATTTAATTGGGAAAGGTTATCCGACACCTAATAATTCATTTCGTTGGTGTACAGAACGATTGAAGATAAATCCAACTACAAAATATATAAAACAGCAGATAAGCCAAAAAGGAGAAGTAATTATCTTATTAGGTACAAGGGAAGATGAAAGTGCAAATAGAAAAAGGAGTATCAAAAAATTCCAAATTGCAAATCAGAGATTAAGACGGCATATTGAATTAGATTTAGCATATATCTATGCTCCAATAAAGCATTTAGAAATTAATGAACTCTGGCAATATTTATTGCAAATTCCATCTCCTTGGAATGGTTCAAATAGAGATTTGATAACTTTATATAAAAATGGGTCAAGTGCAGATTGTCCATTAGTTATAGATTCATCAACTCAGTCTTGTGGTCAAAGTAGATTTGGATGCTGGGTATGTACTGTTGTAAAGAAGGATAAATCTATGGAGTCATTAATAGAGAACGGTGAAGAAAATTTACTACCTTTGCTTGATTTGAGAGATTGGCTTGTAGAAAATAGAGATAAAGATGAATATCGCATGATGCGACTTCGGAATGGTGGGCAAGGTAAGGGACCTTACAATATTGAGACAAGAACATATTTGTTGAAAAGATTATTAGAGGCTCAACAAACATCTGGCGAAAAGCTAATATCAACACAAGAGTTAAAGGCAATACAGATTATTTGGAACATGGATGGTTTTAACCGCAATGTTTATGAAGTATTTTACGAAGTTTATGGAATACAAAATAATTTTCCCATGAGTAAGAAAGACACCCTTAAACAATTACAGCAAGACGAACTTGTTAAAATTTGTAACCAAAATGGTATCAAACCAGATTCCTTGATAGCACTTGTCAAAGCTGAGAAGGATAAAAAGCTAATGAGCAAAAAACTCAATATGCAACAAATAATTGAAAATACCATTAAAGAATCCGTTACAGAAAGATGAAAATAAAACAAGTTGAGTTCTATAATTTTAGACAGTATTATGATAATATCTCAATAGACCTTGGTGTTACTGAACAACGTAATACTATTCTTGTCGGAGGCAAAAACGGACATGGTAAAACGACCTTCTTACTTGGGTTAGTTTGGTGTTTATATGGTGATAAAATCTCAAATATAGATGATGTTTTTAAGAAAGAAGTAAAAGGTAATTACAGCGTTTTTAGAGACAAAAACATCAATTGGGTAGCCAAAGAAGAAGGCAAAGACAATTACTACATTGAAATCGTTTTTCATGAAGTAGAGTTATCAGAGATATTTCAACGGTCTGAACAAGGAGTCCATGAGATAACTGTCAGACGTTCATATAACTCCACATCGTGCGAAGAAAATTTTGAAATTCTTATTGATGGAGACGTTCTTGGTTTGCTCTCTGATAAAGAGGATAAGGTTAATTTTATTGATGATTACCTTATTCCCATTGACATAGCTAAATTTATTTTCTTTGATGCAGAAAAAATTGCCGAGATTGTAAATTTGAGTGTGAAAGACCAAGCCAATATAATGAATGAGACTCTTGCCAAAGTCTTAGGGTTAAGCACATACGAGAACTTGATAGGCGACATCAAGACATACCATACAAAACTCGTATCTTCTGAAGCACCACCACAGATAAAACTCCAAATAGAAACGGCTGAAAACTCTCAAAAGTTAAATAATATCCAATTAGAGGAATACGAGCGACAATTAGATGAAATAGATGAGTCTAAGGAAAGGTTACGTGCTGATATAGCCTCGTATAATACTGAATTGGCAAGGAGAGGGGATAAAAGTCATTTGATAGATTTAACCTCATTACGCAAAAAAGAGTCAGATTTACAGGATAAATTAATTGAATTATCGCAACGATTTGAAGAACTTTCATACATAATTCCGTTCTGTATAACAGCTACAAAATTGGAAGAAGTCCATGAACAATTGAAACAAGAAGAGGAATTGAAAACTCAGGAAGTTAGAAATTCCGACTTTTTTGACAAGACGAAAGAATTTACAGAAGAATTATTCAATAAAGCTCCTTATCCTGTATCTGACATTGATTTTGAGCAGAAGAAGTTTTATTATGACAAGGCAAAACAGTTGATTAGTAAAATTTATGGAGAGTCTTTTGAAGAATCTGATTTAGAGTTTTACCATGATATGACAAAACAAGATAGGGAACATTTCAAGGATGTTTTGAATTTAGTTAAGCAAACATCTAAGGATTCATTTGATATTGTTTTTGGCGAACTTAACAGACTTAAAAATGAAATTAGTGATAACCAAAAAGAAATAACCCTTGTTGAACGGAATTCCCAAGACGAACTGTCAAATGAATTTAAGAAAAACAGAACAGAAGCTGAAAAAGAACTCTCATCACTCGATGTCAAATTAGGAAGTATTTTGACTAATAAGCAAATTTTAAAGAATAAAAATGAGACTCTGGATATTCAGATTAAAAATTTGTTAGATAAAATTAATACCTCCAAGGCAAACCAAAAATATATAGAGAAGACGAAACTTTTTACAAGTACACTCACTGATTTTGTAACAAAACAAAAAAACTTGAAGTGTATTCAACTGAGTAAAAAAGTTCAAATTGAGTTGAATCGTTTATTACACACTATTGAAGTTGGAGAAGTTGATATTAAAATACTCCCCAATAACAATGGTTTAGAAGTAAATTTATATGATAAACAGCACCGAGAAATACCCAAAGACTCTCTCTCAAAAGGACAGCAACAATTATATATCTCATGTTTGTTGAAAGGTATTTTCTCTGAGTCAATCCATGATTTACCAGTATTCATTGATACACCTCTCGGACGTTTGGATAGCGAACACCGTGATAATATTTTAGAAAATTATTATCCAGAACTTTCAGAACAAGTTGTGATTTTCTCGACTAATACAGAAATCACGACTCGTGATATTCCTAAAATCGAAAATTATATTTCTAAATATTATCGTTTAGTAAACCAAGACCGTAAAACTGTTATCCTTGAAGGATACTTTGAACAATAAAATATGAGTCGGATAAAATCTACCGAAATAAATAAAGTCAATATCCAACGATTGAAGGAAAAATTTGGCTTCAAATACGATTATACCCCTGCACAAATTGGGATAAATTTAAGTATTCAGCAAAATAAACGTTTTGAGGTTGCTGAGTTTGAACTTTCTGATAATAAAGGAAAGGAGTATGATGAAGATACGCTTTTTGGGAGTATTAATTCAAAGGTGAATCGGTCTATATATAAAGCTATTTTAGAAAACCATTATAATCAAAACTTAGTAGATGAAGACTTTTATAAACTCATAAAACTCCATCTCGACCACGGTATTGAGGTTTTGACGAGAGAAGTTCTGAATGTAGATAGGGGTAAAAACGCTCACGTTGATTATTTAATGAGTTTGGTGAAGAATGGTTTAACACTCATATCAGATTCTTTTGTTACAAGTAATACAACCAAAAAAGACCTTCAAGCCTTTGAGGGTTTAATAGAAATAGAAATCGGGCATTTATTATCGGATGGGAGTCCAGTTAAAATCCGATTTAATGATAGAAATGAATTAGACCCTCAACATATCGCTATTGCAGGAATGGCAGGTTCGGGGAAAACTGAGTTGATGAAAGATATTTTATATCAAATCAATCAGAAAAGCGATGGAGAATTAAAGTTTATATTCTTTGATTACAAAGGAGAAGGACAGTCGGGACAATTAAAGTCGTTTTTGGATGCCACAAATTGCGAATTCGTTGATATTAAAGAAAAAGCCTTTAAGTTCAATCCATTATCGTATGTCAATATTGCTAATGAGAGAGCAAGAGACGGGCATATTAAGATGTTCCGTGATGCTGTATTAGCGATTGATAAACGAATGGGGGCTAAGCAACGTAATTATTTAGAGACCGTTTTGAGAGACTGTTTTGAAAAATCAAAGCGTACTGGTAAACATCCAAATATTAATGATGTTCGTTTAGAATTGAAACAGTATTATGAAGATAATCGTATTTCTCTTGATACCCTAACGTCTGTTATGGATGAATTATCAGGTAGTAATATGACAGTATTTGAAGATGCAGAAAACACCGAGAAACTTAGTGATAAAAATGTCTATTTGAGCCTTCCTTCAACATTAGGAAAAATGGCACGACAGGCAATTGTATTTATGATTTTAAACTATATTTTTGCAGAATTTATAGATACAAATGATGTACAGATACAAGAAAACGGTATAAAGCCGATGCGTTATGTTGTGGTAATAGATGAAGCACATAACTTCTTAGGTTCGGTTAATATGCGAGAAATACTTGAAAAAATGTTGAGAGAAATTCGTTCAAAAGGAGTATCTATAATGATGATTTCCCAAGGAATGGAAGATTATAAGCAACAAGGCTTTGATTTTGCATCACAAGTTAAATTGCCTATATTGTTGAATGTGCAGAACAAAAACATGAACGTAGCGAAATACTTTTTAGGTACTCCAAGAAGTGAAGCAATTTTAGCCAAAGCTCTTCAAAGTTTAGAACCAAAACGAGCAATTATAAACATGAAAGAGCCACAACTGATTGAAATTTCACAGTTCTGGCAGAGGAAAAATTTGTAAGGTGTATTCTAAATTTCACTCATAACAAAAGCCACTTATTTGAGTGGCTTTTGCCTTTTTATATATAAAAATCATAAACTCCAACAAATTTAAAGAGATTTAAAATGGAAAAATTAGACATACCACATCCAGAACCATTACCAAGTTATGTATTAAACACCAAAGAAGATTTCAAAAAAATAAGAGTTATAGATGTTCTATGGCTATTGTCAATTGATACTTACGGTATAGCTTTTCGAGGAATAGGGATAAAATTTGAGACTGTTCAAGCACAAATTGCTAAGAATCCATCTAATGAAAAAGAGATTTTAAATGAATTGATTAGATGGATAAAAAACTATACACATAATGAAGACCCTCTTTGGCTTTTTTTAGAGAGAAACTACGGTCAAACAATACCAATATTTTTAAAAGATTCTGCAAAATTTATTGAATTTGTTGAGAATACTCCTTCATTCTTAAACATTGTCTCAAAAGAAAAACAACGCTTTCTCAAAAAACTCACAAATTCTGGTTTTTTTAAGTCTATAAAAAACGAACAAAGCCCTTCTTATTGGCAAATCATAAAAGATATTCCTTTAATTTTTGATTTTGCTAAGGCTTTTAATATTGAAGAAAAAGAATATCCAAATTTAATATCGGATTTAGTAAAATTTTGGTTTTCTTGGTTCACTATGGATATTAAAAAGATACTTCCTTTTCTTCAAATAATACTGAAAAATATTTTTGGTCAATACGCTTTTGAGATTTATACCCATTATATACTTAACTGGATGAATCAAGAACAAGTCTTTCCAAAAGTTTTTCCAAATTTTGATGATAAATATGAGCAACTAAATAATCTGTCTATTTCAGAAGGGAATACAATTGAATATAGTTCTAATGATAATAGTTGGTTTGAATCTTTAACAGAATCTCAAATAGTGTTGCTCCATCATTTCTTCTTAACTTATATAAATCAAAGATATAAACAAGGAACTGATATAACAGTTGTTGCTCGTTTTATTGCATTGATGGCTGGTAAAAAAATTTCAAAAATTAAAAATTCAAATATTTATACTTATTTGAGAGAAGCTCCAAATTTGAAAATAGGAAAAGGACTATTAAAAGACTTAAAAACTGTTAGAGATTTTTTAGAAAAAAATGAATTGAAAGATATTTTTCAACTCGTTGATATTGAGATAGATAGATGTAATTCAGAAATAGAAAATATTATATAAATAAAAATATCGGGTTACCCGACACCCTACCCGACACCTATAAACATGACAAATATTTGTAAATCGTTTCCAAAATAACTAAAAAAAACAAAGATGGAACGATACAAATATCATGGAACTAAATCCCAAAATTATCTTAGTAACGCCCAACGAGTTGGCGTTATTAATCGACATCTCAGTTCGTAATGCACTTGCTGAACACACCCCAAAATCGTCATTTTTAGACGACCAACCAATCAACATAGACGAAGCAGCAGCTTTCATAAAAAAGCCGAAGTCCACTGTCTATCAACTCACATCCACTCGTCAAATTCCATTCAACAAAGTAGGGAAACAACTCCTCTTTTTTAAGAAGGACTTGTTGGCGTGGATTGAAGAAAGCAAAAAGAAAACCAAAAAAGAGATTGAATCAGAAGGTTTTTCTATGAAAGGAGGTATGAAGAGATGACAATCCTCAAAATGCAATTAGAGCAAATTATCTGTGAACGTAGGGAACAGTTAATATCTTATGCTCAAACCCCCAACGCCAAAGATGGCTATATTCAAAAAGAGAATAAGTTAATCCAATCACTCACAGAAATCTACAATGGGATTATAATCTTGGAGTATCAAGACTTATGGAAAGAGGTTGAAAACCGTTTGAAGGTTTTTAAAAAGATGGATGCAAATTTCTCAGGCTTACACCTTGACCTCCGTTTTCGTGAATTAGGTTTACTATGCTATCAACCTTTTAATTTATATGAAGATGGACTTTAAGCCAATCACTCGACAAAATACAATCCCGAAACAACAGGAAGTTGAAGAGGGATTATTATTGGTTCGCTCTGCCAATCAGTGTATAGAGAATGCAAAGAGTCAGCCAATTCCATTACAACTATGCGGAGAGTTATGGTTTGAAGGCGAAGTAGCTATTTTATTCTCAGATACTAACGTGGGTAAATCAATTTTAACGGTTCAGATTGCCGATAATATTAGCAGAGGGATTAGAGTAGGTGTATTTCATTCAGAAGCACCAGCACAGTACGTTTTATACCTTGATTTTGAGTTATCTGACAAGCAATTTGAGAAGCGATATTCTTTGGAATGGGAACATCATTATCAATGGGACAACCATTTTTTGAGAGTCCAAATCAACGCCAATTTCTCAGATTTTATGGAGTTTGAAAAGCAATTATTTGCAGAAATTGAAGCAAGTATTGAGCAATATGGTTCAAAGATTTTGATTGTAGATAATATCACTTATTTGAGCATGGAGTCCAACGAAAGCAGCAAAAATGCACTGCCATTAATGAAATATTTGACCAAACTCAAAAATCAATTTGGCTTATCATTATTGGTTTTGGCTCATACACCTAAACGTTTAAACCCCTCCAATCCATTGTCTATCAATGATTTAGCAGGGAGTCGCCAATTGGCAAACTTTGCTGATAGTGTTTTTTGCATAGGTCGGAGTAATCAAGGTACGTCCATTCGCTACATTAAGCAACTTAAAGCACGCTCTTGTGCTATGATGGAAGAAGTTTGGGTATGCGATTTGTCAAAGCCCTATAATTTTTTGGGTTTTGAGTTCCTAAATACTGACTACGAACACAACCATTTGAAACCAAAAAAAGAAGCCGATGAGGAAATGAAAACGATGATTTCTACCATGAAATCGGAGAATCCTGACGTTTCGATGGCAACTATGGCGGAAACGCTTGGTACGAATAAAATGAAGATTAAACGATTAATTGACAAAAATAATCTGTAACAGCCGTAACACTCGTAACACGTGTTACAACTGTTACGCTTGTTACGGCATAAACTTTTAAAAAAATGCAAACGATTAAATATAGTACCATGACACGCACGCAATTAGCTCAAAAGTATCAAGTATGCTTGAAGACTTTTAATAAAATGTTATCGGCAATTCCTGATTTTGTCATAGATGTCAAAATCAGAATACTGACTCCTAAACAAGTGAGTCTAATAATTGACCACTTAGGCGAACCCCCTGATTAATTTATCAGGAATCTTTCAGAATAATCTCGCATTAACTGGCATTAACGAGCATTAACCCCAATTAACCTGAAAGCAGTAATTGAAATCTAAGTAACTTTGAATCAATAAGTTACACTAAAAAATATTAATTTAATCAAACATTAAAACTATGCAAGAAATACGCACTGGCAGAGCATTACAGTTGGAAGGACTGCAATTTGCTCAAAACAAAGTAACATTAGGCTTCAAATGTGAAGCAGGAACTAAAATTCAGTTGGCACAAGAAGCACAACAAATCGGTATGACATTGAGTGAGTATGTTGATACCGTCATTGGCAGTCGCCACTCACTACAAAATCAAGCTCCTAAAAGCACCTCCGAATTAGCTCCGAAAGTAGAAATTCAAAAGAAGCAAATTCAACAATTGGAAGCGAAGGTAAATTTTTATGAGAATGATTTTTTAAAAAGTGCTTTCAACCATTACAGAGGTCAAACCGTACCTTTTCAAAGTAGTAACGGTCAGTCGGTTCAAGTAACAGTTAATAGGATTGAAGATGTCTATACGATATTGGTCAATTCGGTAAATCTACAATAATCATGTTCACCGTAACATCAAATCCATTTGCAGAAATGACACAAGGTTTGTCAGGTCTGCCACGTTCATCAAGTAGTTCACTCTCTTTGCAGAGTCCACAGATTCAGCCAGATTACAACTATTATCATAAGCCACCAAAAGAGAGTTCTTCTGGACTTTGGAAAATAATTTTGGGAATAGTTGCAGTATTTTCAACAATTGGTATTTGTTTCTGGGTTTACGAAAATAAAGAAAAAATGGAAGCAGAGAGAATAAGATTGGAAGAAGAGCAGAAAAAACTCGCAGAAACAAAAAAAGAAATCACTTCCTAACGGGGGTGATTTCTTTTTGTTATTATGGTTTAAACTAATAAAATGTTTAAACTATGTTTAAACCGAGATTTCAAGCGAAAACCAAATTCAACAAAAAAGCCTGACAATCAATTGATTATCAGGCTTTTACTTTGTGGAGAATATCGGATTCGAACCGATGACCCCTTGCCTGCCAGGCAAGTACTCTAGCCAACTGAGCTAATCCCCCTTTTAGTTGTACAAAAGTAGGCAAAATGCCTTAAACGGCAAAACTGAATAGAAAAATAACTTAAAAATTTAGTCTTGCCCCAATTCCGCCTTGTGGATGAAAATATAAAACCGAAGGAACCAATTCAACGTAAGCACCAACCTCACCAAAAATCGAAATGGGAGAGCCTTGCAAAAAATATTCCAAACCCGCCTGTCCCAAACCTCCCAATCCTGTGACAGGATTCAAATCTTTATAAGGCAAACCATTTACAACTTTATCCTCATAATAAGAACGTGAAGTAATTTGAACCCCAAATCCATAATAATTCTTTAAACGACTTGACATCTCATTGTGCCATAAATATAACCCACTAAATGATAAGCCTGCACCGTCAAAAGAACCCGATTTGTAATTACTCCTCAATCCCCACAACGCTCCGTAAACGCCTACATTTACTTCTATTGCATTCTTGTCGTTACTTAAATATTTACGAATAGTGAAACCGGCTGGGTCGCCAATTTTTGCGCCAATGGCCCAATTTTTTTCTTGTGCTTTCGATGAAAAATAACTGATAGTCAGCAGGATAAATAAGAAATATTTTTTCATTTTTTAATGATTATAAGGATTTGTATTGTTTCAAAAGATTCAATAGAATTCGGTTCTCTTGTTCAGTTCCAATTGAAATTCTCAATGATTCATCGCATAAAACTACTTTAGAACGGTCTCTCACAATTACTTTTTGCTGAATAAGAAAATCAAAAATGTTTTTTGCTTCAGTAAATTTAACCAATAAAAAATTAGCATCGGAAGGGAAAATTTTTTTCACAATCGGCAATTTTTCCAGTTCACTAATCACAAAGTCTCGATTCTTAGTTAGCCTTTTTACCGAATCAGTTACAAATTCAATATTGTCAATACTTTCTAATAAAGCCTTCTGTGTCAGACCGTTAATATTATACGGATATTTGATTTTATTCAATAAAGTAATCAATTCTTCTTGTCCAAAAGCCATACCCAAACGCAAAGAAGCCAATCCCCAAGCCTTAGAAAAAGTCTGTAAAACCATGACATTTGGGAATTTGTCTAATTCAGGAATAAAGGAAGGTTCTTCAGAAAAATCGTTATAGGCTTCATCTATAATGACAATACCTTGTTGGAAGTTTTCAATGATAGTCAAAATTGCTTTTCTATCAATCAAATTTCCCGTCGGATTGTTGGGTGAACAAATGAAAATTAACTTTGTTTTTGGATTAATGGAAGCGATTATTTTTTCGGTATCTAATTGATAATCAGCGGTTAGTGGTATTTTTTGAATCTCAACATTATTCACCGAAGCACTCACTTCGTACATCCCATAGGTAGGAGGGAGAATGATAATATTATCCTCTTTGGGTTCGCAAGTCAAGCGAATAATCAAGTCTATGGGTTCATCGGAGCCATTTCCTAAGAAAATTTGGGATTGACGACAGCCTTTGAGCGGGGCAATTTTCTCTTTGATTTCCCACTGATACGGGTCAGGGTAGCGATTCCAATCTTCGGGCGTAACCGAACCCAAAGGATTTTCGTTGGCATCCAAAAAAATGCCTTCTTTACCCGTATATTCATCACGTGCCGACGAATAAGGTGCGAGACTTAATATGTGCTGACGCACGATGTTTTGTAAATTGAATGAAGCCAAAATTTTCGAGGTTGGATTTTCGAGGTTAGATTTTCGAGGTTTGGGATGTAATAAGCCTCGAACATCGGTCATCTAAAATCGAATATATTAAAATATCTTTTTGTAAATCTCTGTTAATGAGACCGTTAAATTGTCAATGATTGCTACATTTTCTAATGAATCGTAATCTGTATTTATCCAAACATTCGGTTCGTGAGTTCTGGTATAAGTAGAAATCCAAGGTCTATCTTGTGCAACAAAAATAATTTGTTTGATACTTTCAATGGCTTTGTAATTCACCAATTTCTCACTCATATCAAAATCTTGGGTAGCCTTTGATAAAACTTCAACCACAATATATGGGTTTAAAATTTCGGTGGTTGTTCCTTCTTTCAATTTTATTCCCCCACTTACTACCGTCATATCTGGTTGATAATAGCTTTTAAGATTAGGAATATGGACGCAAGCGCCACTTTCTAAAATATCAAATTCATTTTCAAAAGTTGCATAAAAATTATGTAAAATTACGCCTATTATAAAGGATAATCTCGAATGTGTAGGTGTTACTCGTCCCATAGTGGCAATTATTTCTTCATGATGATATTCAATTTTCAAGTCTCTTTCATAGCATACACTTTCATATTCCTCTAAAGAAGCAGGAATTCTAATAAAAGGCTCAGTTAAAAGTCTTCCACGAATTGATTCAAGTAATTCAGCCGTTTGTACCATGTGATTAACTAAGTTTTAAGTTTCTATAACTTCCCGAAAGTTTTAAACTTTCGGGAAGTTCCCCAAGTTTTTGAAAATGAATTATATTTTTTTTAGCCGATGCTGAATCATCGGGTTACAAAAGCCTCACCCGAACTGCATTGGCATGAGCTTCTAAAGACTCCGCCGTTGCCATTTGGATAATGGTTTTTCCTATGTTTTGAATACCGACTTGGGTAATATGTTGCACCGTAATTTTCTTGATAAAACTATCCAAACTCACGCCCGAATAGGCTTTTGCGTAACCATTGGTGGGTAAAGTATGATTCGTTCCCGAGGCATAATCTCCCGCTGATTCTGGAGTGTAATTTCCTAAGAAAATAGAACCAGCATTGTAAATTTTTTCGGAAACTTCTTCCGCATTTTCAATCGACAAAATTAAATGTTCAGCGGCATATTCATTCAACATTTCTAAGGCAATCTCTTGATTCTCAACCAAAACCGCTTGCGAATTTTCGAGTGCTTTCGAAGCAAATTCGGCTCTTGGTAAAACCGATACTTGTTTGTTAAGTTCTTGATTGACCGCTTCAATCATCGTTTCGGAAGTAGAAACCAACAAAACCTGTGAGTCAATGCCATGTTCGGCTTGCGACAATAAATCTGCCGCCACAAAAATTGGATTGGCTGAATCATCGGCATAAACGGCCACTTCCGAAGGTCCCGCTGGCATATCAATGGCAATGCCTTCTTTATTGACCAACATTTTTGCCGCCGTAACGTATTGATTGCCCGGGCCAAAAATTTTATAAACTTGTGGAATACTCTCCGTTCCGTACGCCATGGCCGCAATGGCTTGTGCACCGCCAACCCTAAAAATCTTGGAAATACCGCACAATTGAGCCGCAAAATAAATGGCTGGATGTGTGGAAGGCGTGCACAAAATAACCTCACGACAACCGGCAATTTTGGCGGGAATTCCTAACATCAAAACCGTTGAAAACAAGGGTGCGGTACCGCCGGGAACGTATAACCCAACTTTGTCAATGCCCACCGATTTCCGCCAACACGTCACGCCATTCATCGTTTCAATTTTTTCAGGCACTGATTTTTGCGCTTCGTGAAATTTGTAAATATTAGCGTAGGCTTGTTTAATAGCAGTTTTTAAGTCTTCCGATAATTGATTTTCTGCTTGTTGAATATCACTTTCAGCAACTTCCAAAGAATCTAAAGTTACCTTATCAAATTGTAAGGCGTATTCACGGATGGCAGCATCTCCTTCGGCTTTTACTTTTCTCAGAATGGGCAAAACTCGCTCTTCAATCACCGAAATGTCTTGCGTAGGTCGAGTAAGAATTGCTTTGTAAGCTGATTTATGGGGGTATTTTATAATTTTCATTTTTTCCTGCTAATATTTCCCGAAAATCGAAACGGAACGCCCCCGAAACAAAAATCGAACATCAATTTTAATAAATCATCTTCTCAATTGGCATCACCAAAATCCCTTCAGCACCCGCTTCACGAAGTTTTTCAATGTTTTGCCAAAAATCATTTTCATTAATTACCGAACTCATCGCCGACCAACCCGATTGTGCCAGAGGAACAACGGATGGTGCTTTCATGCCCGGTAATAGTTTTGAAATAGCGTCAATATTTTCGTTTTTCGTGTTTAACACCACGTATTTATTATTCTTTGCTCGTTGAACGGCATCAATTCTGAATAAAATTTGCTTCAAAATGTCTTGCTTTTCTTGGTTCATCGTTGGGCAACCAATCATAACAGCCTCAGAGAAGAAAATCTTTTCAACTTCTTTCAAACCATTACTTAAAAGTGTACCACCCGAAGACACAATATCACAAACAGCGTGGGCTAATCCAATGCTTGGCGCAATCTCAACTGAACCCGAAATTTCGTGGATATGAGCCGTTACACCGTTCTCTTTTAAGAAATTCCCTAAAATAATGGGATAAGAAGTGGCAATGTCTTTTCCTTCTAAATCTTGGATAGAATTATACGTTTCACCCCGAAGAATCGCAATGGATAAACGACACTTTGAGAAGCCTAAAAGTTTAACTTCTGATACATTTTTATGCGATTCCACGTGGACGTTTTGTCCTACAATGCCAATATCCGCCACGCCATCTTCCACGTATCCTGGAATATCGTCGTCTCTAAGAAACAAGAATTCTGCGGGAAAGTTTGACGAAGTAGCTTTTAATTTACCCGCTCCATTGTCGAATTTAATGCCACACTCTTTAAAAAGGTTGAGCGAATCATCACTCAAGCGTCCAGATTTTTGGACCGCAATTCTTAAAATTGTATTATTCACGATTTATTTTTTAATGGTGATTTGTGAGTGGAGATTTGTGATTAAAAATGGCAAAAAACTTTTATAATCATTGCATTAATAATCGTCCATGCCCAATCACACTTTATCATACAACAAAATTACTCAATCAAGTTTAGCTTTTGGGTGCTTTTCTGTAAATTGTCGTTAAATCACTAAAATTTGTCTTGTCAAGGTAAGGATACCAATTTAATTAACTAAATTATTTGAAATAGATAACTGAAGAAAAGGCTTTGCAATATAAACTGCAAAGCCTTTTCTGTATCAAACCAATAAAAAACAAAAAAAGCAACCTCATCGAGACTGCTTTTCTGAATTACACTTCATCAACAAACTAAAAACCAAATAAGACTACTTTTTGAGTAGGTAGTCAATTCGATAATTTGAGAATAAAGGTAATTAATTAATGACATTTTGTCAATATTATTCTCAAATATTCAAATAATTGGCTGTAGGAGAAGGACTCGAACCTCCACGGTGTGATTAGATATAGTACAAAGTCCGGTGGTCTACCCCAGTCTATCTTGCGATAGGCATTATACTAACTTTATTTCATGTTCACCACCCCCGAGACAGGAGGGTACGTCTGCCAAATTTCATCACCCTACAGTATGATTGCCTTTACGACCTGACAAAATTAGTATATTGAGCGTTGTATTGCAAATATTTGATAAAAAAATGTTAAAATTTATGATATTTTTAAAAATTTAATATATTTGTTGTTATATATGCAATAAATGTTTTGTAAATAGGGTTAGTTTTGACATTTTTTCAATACGTTTTTTCATTATTCTTGAAGACATGAGCTACTTGCAGCGAAGTCAAGCTAATCATATTTCTTGTAACAAGCGTTTTTTACAGTTTAACAGATTTCTCGTTAGTTGAAACGATAAAATCAGCACAAAAAAATAATGACGAATAAAAATGCAATAATTGATGAGGTGGACCTAAAAATATTGAGCCTTTTAATGCAAAATGCCAATATGCCTTACACGGAAATTGGAAAAAAAATTCATGTTTCGGGTGGTACTGTTCACGTGCGTATGACCAAAATGGAGGAAGCGGGTATTGTGGTAGGTTCTCAATTAGTGATTGACCACACAAAATTGGGTTGGGATATTTCGGCTTTCTTGGGGATCTATTTGGATAAAAGTTCACTTTATGAAGAAGTAGCCAAGCAATTAACCGAAATTCCTGAAGTGGTTAGCATAAACTATACAACGGGAATTTATTCGATTTTTGCCAAAATAGTTTGTCGAGATACGGTACATCTGAGGGAAGTGCTACACGATAAAATTCAAAAAGTGCAAGGAATACAAAGAACTGAAACGTTTATATCCTTAGAAGAATCGCTAAACCGTTCCATTCCGTTACAACTTTGAGCGGTGAGTTGTATCTCTAATTACAAATCCGTAAAACGCTTTGCTCAAAGCTCATCGCTCACTTCGAAATACCAAAATAGAAAAATTCTAAACAAGCGAACTTTTGTAATCATTTTAGGGTTAAATTTACAGGATAATGACTTAATTTAGTCGTGACCAATAACTAATTTACGACACCAATAAAATGGCAAAGGAAGAAATAGATATTTTAGAAGAAGTAACCTCCTCGGAGTATAAATACGGTTTCCATAACGATTTCGAAGCGGATGAAATTCCTGCGGGTTTAAGTGAAAGCGTTATTAGACAGCTGTCGGCTAAGAAAAATGAGCCAGCATGGATGTTGGAATTGCGTTTGAATGCTTATGCGATGTGGTTGGAGATGAAAGAGCCTAAATGGGCAAATGTTAATTATACACCCGTTGATTATCAATCTATCAAATATTACTCAGCCCCAAAAGTAGCGAAAGTGGTGGATTCGATGGATGATATTGATCCAGAATTGCGAGCTACTTTTGAGAAATTAGGGATTTCATTGAAAGAACAAAAACGTCTTTTGAATGTCAAAGATGGCGAGGAGCTTTCGGGAATTGCCGTGGATGCCGTGATTGACTCCGTTTCAGTTGGCACAACTTTTAAAGCAGATTTGGCCAAAAGAGGAATCATATTTTGTTCTATTTCGGAAGCAATTCAAGAACATCCTGAATTGATTAAAAAATATATGGGTTCTGTTATTCCCGCAAAAGACAACTTTTTTGCGGCGTTGAATGCAGCCGTTTTCTCGGATGGTTCTTTCTGTTACATTCCCAAAGGCGTTCGTTGTCCGATGGAACTTTCAACTTATTTCAGGATAAATGCTTCGGGAACGGGGCAGTTTGAAAGAACACTAATCGTAGCGGATGAAGGTTCGTATGTGAGTTATTTAGAAGGTTGTACTGCTCCGCAACGGGATGAAAATCAGCTTCATGCTGCCGTTGTTGAGATTTTTGCGCACGCTGATGCAGAAGTGAAATATTCAACCGTGCAAAACTGGTATCCTGGCAATAAAGAAGGGAAAGGGGGTATTTATAACTTTGTAACGAAGCGTGGTATTTGTGATGGCGCAAATTCAAAAATCTCTTGGACTCAAGTAGAAACGGGTTCGGCTATTACTTGGAAATACCCATCAGTGATCCTAAAAGGTGATAATTCTATTGGAGAATTTTATTCAGTGGCCGTTACAAATAATATGCAACAAGCGGATACGGGTACAAAAATGATTCATATTGGTAAAAACACCAAATCAAGAATTGTATCAAAAGGTATTTCAGCGGGCAAATCACATAATTCATACAGAGGTTTGGTAGAAGTGATGAAGCGAGCAGATAATGCCCGTAATTTCTCGCAATGCGATTCACTTTTGATGGGGGACCGTTGTGGCGCTCATACATTCCCGTATATAGAAGTTAAAAATAAAACCGCAACGGTGGAACACGAAGCAACGACCTCGAAAATAGGGGAAGACCAGTTGTTTTATTGTAATCAACGGGGAATTTCTACGGAAGCAGCGGTTGCTTTAATCGTGAATGGATATGCAAAAGAAGTGTTAAACCAATTGCCAATGGAGTTTGCCGTGGAAGCTCAAAAACTTTTAGCGGTTTCTTTGGAAGGTTCAGTGGGTTAGTTTTAAGTAGTTAGCTCAGTAAATAATTAAATGGCTTCTATTCTCTGAAAATAGAAGCCATTTCTTTTGTGTTTTTTCGCACAACCAAAAAAAAACGTACATGAAGAAAATATTGCTGCTCTTTCTTTGTCTTCCGCCATTCCCACAAAATACATTCAGTTTTGATTATTTTAAAGGAGATCACAAATCTACCCTTATTAATTTTTTTAGGTGATTTATGAAGGAGAACAAATTAGTGGATGATATAAATATGGTCAAATCGTAGGGGCGTCGCATGCGCCCAGATTCTGACAATTTAGGCGTATGCGATACGCCTCTACGGTTATGGAAGTCATTGAAATAAAAATAACTTTTAAAAAACTTCGCCTAATTCCTTCATACGGCCCCGCAAGCCACCCGTGTGAATGACTACAATGGTTGAATTTTCTTTGAATTCGCCCCGTTGTATCATATCATAAACGCCATACATCATCTTTCCTGTGTAAACTTGCTCTAATTTGATGGTAGGATTTCGTTGCTCAAATTGAATAATAAAATCAATTAATTCGGGCGTTGTTTTTCCGTAATTATTAAAAATATAATCGTTTGAAATGTCAAATTCTTTCTCATTGGTGACCAATTTTGAAACAAAATTCCACATCAGTCCTTTGTCTTTCAGTACGGCAAAACCAAGTGCTTCCGTTTCTCCCCTCAATCCCGAAACAATGCCTGCCAAAGTACCACCCGTTCCTGCGGCCACACAGACGTAGTCGGGCGTTATTTCGTCATAAATTTCATCCATCATTTCCACCACGCCTTTGATGGCAAATTCATTGGAACCACCTTCTGGAATTACATAAAAATCATCTTTGTACTGTCTCGTAATTTTATCTTTGAACCCATAATTTAATCGGGGAAGAAAAATTAAATCCATGCCATTGATTTTTGAATACATCAAAATTTCGTTGGAAAGTGGGGTTAATTCATCACCCCGAATAATGCCCGTAGTTTTAAATCCAAATTCTTTTCCTGCTGCTGCCGTAGCATAAATATGATTAGAAAATGCCCCTCCAAAGGTCATTAAGCTATCAAATCCTTTTTCACGGGCTTCGATTAGATTGTATTTAAGTTTTCGCCATTTATTGCCCGTAATTTCTGGATGGATTAAATCATCTCTTTTAAGGTACAAATTGACGGGGAAATCTTTCAATATGGGGTCTTCAATTTTTTGTAATGGAGAAGGAGGTAATTGAATCATGGCAAGAATGTTTTAAATTTGTGTTAATATTGGCAAAACGGCTGATAAACACAAATATATGCAAGATTTAGAAGAAGATTACGAGGAATTATATGAACATCACAGAATCGTGGTTGATAAAGGGCAAGGCACGCTCAGAGTCGATAAATTTTTGATGACAAAATTACAAAATGCCTCAAGAGTAAAAATTCAAGAAGGAATAGATTCGGGTTCGGTAAAAGTAAATGATTTAGTCGTTAAGGCGAGTTATAAAGTAAAACCTTTGGATGTTGTGACGGTTTCATTGACCGAACCACCCAGAGATCACGAGATTCTTGCTCAAGATATTCCATTAGATATTGTTTATGAAGATGACGAATTATTGGTCGTCAATAAACCTTCGGGTATGGTCGTACATCCTGCGCATGGCAATTGGGATGGGACTTTGGTGAATGCATTAGTGTATCATTTTCAAAATTTACCAACGCATCGCAACGGAGAAATACGTCCTGGTTTAGTGCATCGCATTGATAAAGACACGTCTGGGCTTTTGGTAATTGCTAAAACTGACCAAGCCATGACCCATTTGGCGAAACAATTTTACGACCACTCTATCGAAAGAATGTACAATGCTTTGGTTTGGGGAGAACCTAAATCTGAAGAAGGCACCATTGAGGGAAATATCGGCAGAAGTTTGAAAGACCGTAAAATTATGGCCGTTTTTCCAGATGGTTCGCAAGGGAAAGAAGCCGTTACGCATTACAAAGTTTTGAAAAAAATCAGGTATGTTTCGCTGATTCAATGTAATTTAGAGACAGGAAGAACGCATCAAATTAGAGTCCATTTGAAATTTATTGGTAACACGCTTTTTAATGATGAAACCTACGGAGGTAATAAACCATTACGAGGAACTTTGTTCTCAAAATACGAACAATTTGTCAATAATTGCTTCAAAATGTGTCCAAGACAAGCCCTTCATGCTAAATCTTTAGGTTTTATTCATCCAAAAACGAATGAATTTATGCTTTTCGATTCTGAACTCCCAATTGAAATTCAAAATGTGATTGAAAAGTGGGAAGGGTATGTGAACAATGAATAGACAAATAAAGCATTAATTTTAATACACCGTTTAATAATGTTTTTGAATAATTTTTATCCCAAAACATCCGATGGGGAACTTCCCGAAAGTTTTAAACTTTCGGGAAGTTGAAGAAACCTTTGCTAAATCCTAAACACCTTAAATAAATAACCATTAATGTTAAAAAATAGATTTATTCTGATAAACTGTTTAGTGCTAACCACTTGATTTATAGCATATAAATTTTAATCAAATTAAATTCTAAACTTTAAAACAAATGGAAACTGCAGATAAAAATCTTGATGATTTTGTAGAATTTCTGGGGGGCGTAGAACGAGAAATGCGTCCGAAGAAGGCAAAACCGTTAAAAAATTACATTATAGGCTATTATGAAGGTATTAAACACATCGAAATTAATCCCCATATTGTAATTAAAGAATTGGAAAGCAGAGACTTACTTTTTGTGGGTCTTAATGGTGAAGTAATTTATAACTTTTAAGAAATGTCGATAATTATTCGTGATGCCATCCGTCAGGATGTTCCTGCCATGTTTGAGCTGATTAAAGAATTGGCTCTTTACGAAAATGCCCCTGAGCAAGTAACCAACACGGTTGACCAAATGTATTTGGATGGTTTTAGCGAAAGCCCAAGCTTCGGAACGATTGTTTCTGAAGTTGACGGAGAAATTGTCGGGATGGCGCTTTATTACTATCGTTATTCCACTTGGAAAGGCAAACGGCTTTATTTAGAGGATTTAATCGTGTCTGAAACCATGCGTGGAAAAGGCTTGGGTGAAAAATTGTTGGATGCTACCATCGAAAAAGCCCGTCAAACGGCTTGTACGGGTTTAATGTGGCAAGTGTTGGATTGGAACGAACCAGCCATAAATTTCTACAAAAAATTCGGAGCCAGATTTGATGAAGAATGGGTAAACGTGCATATTGATTTTTAAGACTAATAAATGGAACGCCGATGACGCCGATGCTTCGCAACGCAGATTTATTTAAGAGGATTTTTTTACAGGGGAAAGTGTAAATTTAAACGTACCATAATTGACTTGCAAGACCTTCCCGAAAGTTCTAAACTTTCGGGAAGGTAGTTCGCTCAAAATAGATACTCTAATGCTTGCAATTTTCCTAAATTAATAAATGTGAGTTTTAAACAAATGTAGAAGAGTCAAATAAAAATCCTCTTAAATCTGCGCTGCGAAGCATCTGCGTTATCTGCGTTCCATCATACCACATGAATAAATCTTTTCAAATTTCCATTGATACGGGCGGGACTTTCACGGATTGTATAGCGACCGATAATGTTGGAACGGAATATCGAACTAAAATTCTCTCAAATAGTACCATCAGAGGTGAAGTTGTTGAACATATTTCAGGTAATAAATTTAACATAAAACAGTCTTGGCTTTTGAAAAGAGATATTCTAAAAGATTATCTCTTTTTGATTTTGGGCGATACTTTCAACGCAAAAGTAATACGTTTTGATGTTGAAAAGTCTGTGCTTGAAATTGATAGACATTTGCCGCAAAAATTTAAGCATCAAGTATTTAGCTTTGCTTTAACTGCCAATGAAGAAGCGCCTATTTTGGGTGCGAGACTCATTACGGAAACAAGTTTACACGAAGATTTTCCCGCCATTGAGATGCGAATTGGCTCAACCAAAGGCACCAATGCGCTGTTGGAATTGAAAGGAGCAAAAACTGCTTTTGTCGTTACGAAGGGCTTTAAAGATTTATTGGTGATTGGAAATCAAGCTCGTCCCGATATTTTTGCCTTGAATATTATTCGTCCAAAACCGTTGCACGATATGGTTGTGGAGATTGATGAGCAGATTGATTTTGAGGGAAAAGTTATAAAAGCAATAAATTTGGATAACGCAGGCAGTGTCCAAAACACTGCCTGCGTTGAACTTATTGGCAAAATAAAGATGCTTCAAAATCAAGGTATCGAATCAATCGCCATTTGTTTAAAAAATGCGTATCGAAACAATATCCATGAAAAACTGCTACAAGAATTATTTTCAAAACATTTCAAATTCGTCAATATCTCTACCGAATTAAGCTCTCAAATCAAGTTTGTCAATCGAGCCGAAACAACGGTGGTAAATGCCTATTTATCGCCCATTATATCCAATTATCTTCAAAACATTACCGATAAATTACCCAATCAGTCTTTGCAAGTGATGACCAGTGCGGGGAGTTTGGTTCGGTCGGATGATTTTTATCCAAAAGATAGCCTTTTTTCTGGCCCAGCGGGAGGCGTTGTGGGTGCTTCCGTGATTGCGCAACGAGCTAATTATCAGCATTTTATTGCATTTGATATGGGCGGAACCAGTACGGATGTGGCTCGTTATGACGGTGAATTTGAATATCAATTCTCTCAAAAAATTGGCAATGCCCATATTTTTAGTCCTTCCTTAGCCATTGAGACAGTTGCAGCGGGAGGTGGTTCTATCTGTTCTTTTGATGGATATAAACTTTCCGTCGGTCCTGAAAGTGCGGGTTCAACGCCAGGCCCAGCTTGTTACGGAGCGGGTGGGCCGCTCACCATTACCGATGTGAATTTATTATTAGGACGATTAGATGCTACTCAATTTTCAATACCCATTTTTCCAGAGAAAGCGAAAGTTAAATTGCAGGAACTATTGCAATTGTCTGATAACCAATTAAGTATCGAAGCAATTTTAGAAGGATTTAGGGCCATTGCCAATGAAAAAATGGCGGAAACTGTCCGTAAAATATCCATTGCAAAAGGGTACGATACAACCAATTACGCCCTCGTGGCTTTTGGAGGGGCAGGAGGTTTACACGCTTGTGGGATTGCTAACTTACTAAATATCAATACCATTCTTTTACCAAAAGATGCGGGAATTCTGTCAGCTTTTGGCATTTCAAAAGCCCGAATTGAACGATTTGCAGAGGCTTCAATCCTTAAAATTTTTGATGAGTCGCTAAACAAAAACTTATCCCAAAACTTTGAAAAATTAGAAAATGAGGTGCTACGAAAATTAGAAAATGATGGGGTGAATAGTTCAACTATTGAATTCAAAAATCATTTTCTTTACTTGCGTTTCAAAGGACAAGATTCAAGTTTAGAACTTGAATGGTCTGATTTTGAGGAAGTTATTGATAAATTTAAAGAAAAATATATTTCCATTTTTGGACATTGGGTTGAGAATCGAGCCATTGAGATTGAGAATATCCGAGTGATTGGGTGTGAGGTATTTGAGGATGAAATTATAGAAAATAAGCCTTTAGAAACCATTGAAATCTATCAACCAAAACCAGCTCATTTCATCCAATCGTTGGTTGAAAATGAATTCAAAACCATTCCCGTTTTTATCCGTGAAAATCTAACATCAGGGGCAAAAATTGAAGGTTTTGCGCTGTTATTGGATAGGTTTAGTACAACCGTTATTGAAAAGGATTGGGAATTTATCTTGGATGAAAACGGAACTGGTCGGATTTCGAAAGTAACTCGAAATGAAGTTAAACCAAGCGTGAAAGAAAAATTGTTTAATATTGAACAGAATTCCACTAATATCCACGCAGAACTCGAACTTTTTACCAACCGATTTATGTCGATTGCTGAGAATATGGGCGTGCTTCTGCAAAGAACGGCTCTTTCAGTAAACGTAAAAGAACGACTTGATTTTTCCTGTGCTTTATTAGATGTCGAGGCTGAATTGATTGCCAACGCCCCGCATATTCCCGTCCATTTGGGCAGTTTGGGGGTGTGTGTAAGGAATGTTTTGCAGTATATCAAGATAGAAAAAGGTGATGTAATCATTACCAATCATCCTAAATATGGTGGCTCTCACTTACCCGATATAACCTTGATTTCTTCGGTGTATTCTACTGATAACCAGTTGATTGGATACGTAGTTAATCGTTGCCATCATTCCGAAATTGGCGGTATTCGACCCGCTTCAATGCCACCAAACGCTACTAATTTAGCCGAAGAAGGCGTGGTAATTCCACCGATGTATTTGGTTAAAAACGGAGAAATTCGTTGGGAAGAAATTACGAATGTTTTGACCTCCTCCAGCTATCCAACTCGTTCTTTGGATGAAAATTTAGCAGATTTGAACGCTGCTTTAGCTGCTAATAAAAACGGAGAATTAGCTTTGCAAAACTTAGTTCAATTGCATGGTTTAGCAAAAGTTCATTTCTACATGAATCGTTTAAAAACCTATTCCACCCAAAAAATGAAGGAACGTTTGCAGCTATTTGGAAAAGGAATTTATGAAGCCGAAGAGTTTTTGGATGATACAAGTAGTAGAGATTTTCAACCTATCAGTAAACTCAAAGTTAAAGTTCAAATTACTGATGATGAGTGTATGATAGATTTTACGGGCAGTGCTAAAACCCACCATGGAAACTTAAACGCCAATATTTCAATCGTAAATTCTGTGGTTGTTTATGTGTTAAGATTATTATTAAACGAAAAAATACCGTTGAATGATGGAATTTTGAAAGCCGTAAAACTGATAATTCCACCTAATTCAATTCTGAATCCAGATTTCTTAGATGACCCCCAAAAATGCCCTGCCGTAGTGGGTGGAAACGTTGAATTGAGTCAAAGACTAACTGATACGCTTTTAAAAGCCTTCGGAATTGTGGCGTGTTCGCAAGGAACGATGAATAATTTTTTGTTTGGAAACGATAAATTTGGCTATTATGAAACCATCTGCGGAGGAAGCGGGGCAGGGGAAAATTTTGCGGGAACATCGGGCGTTCATACCCACATGACCAATACCCGAATCACGGATGCGGAGGTAATGGAATTGCGTTATCCCGTATATTTGAATCGTTTTGAAATTCGAGAGAATTCGGGGGGAAAAGGACTTTTTAAGGGCGGAAACGGTATTATTCGGGAAGTTGAATTTTTGGAAAATGTCGAAGTTTCATTAATCCGACAACATCAAGAACAACAGCCTTATGGATTGCAAGGGGGTGAAAACGGTGAAACTGGAAAACATTTATTGCAAAAAAAGGATGGAACAACTTTTTCTTCAACCGAATTTTCAGCCGAAAAAGGGGATATTTTAACGATTTTGACACCCGGTGGTGGCGGTTTTGGAAAGCAGAATGGAAAATAATCAATTGACAATCATCGCTTTAAGTATATTTGGTGGGGAGCATTCACGTTCTATGCAGGGATCGTTGAACCCGTAGGAACAACTGTTTGTTTACTGCCAACTGTCAACTAAGGTTTACTGCATACTGAAGTTAGTTTTACCGCTACAATAATCCTATTAATGCTTCAATCAAGGGCGATATTTTGTCGTTTTTATAGGCCACGGCGTGATTAATTTTTATTGCATCAAAAAGCGAATTGTCATCATTGACTAAGTCTTTTACCACGATTCCTTCAAAATGGCTTAAATTAAACAAGGATGGAACAAACGCAATTCCAATGCCTAAATTCACTAAACTACACAGTAATTCGAGCGAAGAAACTTCCTGCAAAATCGTTGGAATTCGACTGAAACCAGCTCGTTGACAAGCTTGTTCTATTTCATCAAAAAAAGGATGAAGGTGTTTATTGATTTCAACCCATTTTTCATTTTTTAGGCTTGATAATTTTAGCGATTCCTCATTTGCCAGCGGATGATTTTTACTTAAAATAATTTTCAAATGCCCTCGTTGTGTGGTTTTAGCCATTAGTTTATCATTATTTAATGGCAATAAAGTCAGTCCGAAATTGATGGTTTCTTCCAATAATGCCTCCTGCACACTTCTATACGTTGGCAGTTCGACAATCTTAATTTCAACGTCGGGAAAATGCTTGGAAAATAGGCTAATAACTTCAATGATTCTTTCATTCAATAACATTTTGTAAACGCCCAAATGAATAATTTCTTGGTGTAATCCTATCTTTCGGGCTTTCTCAACGGCTTTTTGACTAAGTTGCAAAATCATTTTAGTATCCTCCAAAAAACTACTTCCTGCCTCGGTTAATTCAACTTTTCGTTGCTGTTTTCGCTTGATTCTATTGAATAATTCAATTCCCATTTCATTTTCCAACAACTGAATTTGCTGACTCAAGGCAGACTGTGAAACAAACAATTTATTGGCGGCATTACCAAAATGCAATTCTTCGGCAATGGCTACAAAATATTTCAATTGTCTAAGTTCCATAAATGATAATTTTCTTTTTCTAATAAGTTTTTCTTATCGTAAAGTTAGAAAATACTATTGGATAAGTATTATTTTTTCACGGATATTTACTAAAATATTCATCAAAAAACGAGTAATCAAAATGAAAACATTAACGCTTGAATCAACCAATAATTCAACGCAAAATAGCGATTTTTTGCCTTTGAAGGGAACCGATTACATTGAATTTTACGTGGGAAATGCCAAACAAGCCGCCCATTTTTATGAAAGTGTATTTGGCTTTGAAATTATGGCCTACTTAGGCCCCGAAACGGGGAATCGAGAAAAGGCTTCGTATTTGGTGCAACAAGGCAAAATCAGGTTGGTATTGACCACTTCGTTATTCGCTAATTCTGATATTTCGGAACATATTCACAAACACGGTGATGGTGTAAAAGTCTTAGCGCTTTGGGTGGATGATGCGACCGCTTCTTACCACGAAACCGTTGAGAGAGGTGCAATCGGCATTGCTGAGCCACAATATATTTCGGATGAACACGGATATGTCATCGTTTCTTCCATCAAAACCTACGGTGATACAATTCATACTTTTGTGGAACGAAAAAATTATCATGGCGTGTTTTTACCCCATTTTCAACCCTATAAAAGTCGTATTTTCCAAGGCTCCGTCGGACTGGAATACGTAGATCACTGCGTTGGAAATGTGGAATTAGGGGAGATGAATAATTGGGTAAAATTCTACGAAAATGTGATGGGATTTAGGCTATTAATGACTTTCGATGACACTGATATTTCCACCGAATATTCTTCTTTAATGTCAAAAGTAGTTTCCAATGGCAATGGGTACATCAAGTTTCCGATTAATGAACCAGCGGCGGGCATCCGAAAGTCTCAAATTGATGAATATTTAGCATTTTATAATGGCGCTGGGGTTCAGCATATTGCCGTGGCAACCAACGACATTATCAAAACCGTTTCAGCCTTAAAATCTCGGGGCGTTGAGTTTTTACAAGTGCCTTCAAGCTATTACGATGATTTGTTGGAAAGAGTCGGGAAAATTGATGAGGATCTTGAACCTTTGAAAGCGTTAAATATCTTAGTGGATCGGGATGAGGAAGGTTATTTATTACAGATTTTCACGAAACCCGTGGAAGATAGACCGACGCTGTTTTTTGAAATTATTCAACGAAAAGGGGCTACTTCCTTCGGAAAAGGGAATTTCAAGGCTTTATTTGAGGCCATTGAACGAGAACAAGAGAAAAGAGGAAACCTTTAAAATCATTGCAAAATATGCCAATTTATCATAGACTTGGAAAAATTCCACCCAAAAGGCATACCCAATTTGAGCAACCAAAGGGCGGTATTTATTACGAACAATTGTTTGGTACGGTTGGATTTGAAGGTATGTCTTCGTTGATGTATCAGATTTACCGTCCGACCATGGTGAAAGAAATTTTGTCAGAAACGGATATTTTACCCAAAATTGCCGTTCAAAAACACCTGAAAGCTCGTTTGCTGAAAGGTTTTGATGTGATGCCAAAAGACGATTTCTTGGAAAGTAGAACGCCCGTTCTGGTAAATGTTGACGTTCATATTAGTTTGGCCTCTCCCCGAAAGTCGATGACGGACTATTTTTACAAAAATGCCGATGCCGACGAGTTACTATTTGTGCATCAGGGTTCGGGGAAATTGCGCACCCAATTGGGCAATATTGATTTTGAATACGGAGATTATCTGCTGATTCCACGGGGAATGATTTACCAAATTTCATTTGATTCCGAGGATAATCGTTTGTTAATTACGGAATCATTTCATCCCATTTATACCCCGAAAAGGTACCGAAATTACTTTGGGCAATTATTAGAACATTCGCCTTTTTGTGAACGTGATTATAAATTACCCAACGATTTGGAAACGCACGATGAAAAAGGAGATTTTATCCTAAAAATTAAAAAGCAAGGCATCCTGTACGAAATGCTATATCCAACGCATCCTTTTGATGTGGTGGGTTGGGACGGTTATAATTTTCCCTACGGCTTTTCAATTCATAATTTCGAGCCGATTACGGGGCGAGTTCACCAACCACCCACGGTTCACCAAACTTTTGAAACGAAGGCTTTTGTGGTTTGTTCGTTTTGTCCGAGGATGTACGATTATCACCCAAAATCAATTCCTGCACCCTATAATCATTCAAACATTGATTCGGATGAGGTTTTGTATTACGTCGATGGGGATTTTATGAGTAGGAATAATATCGAAAGAGGACACATTACTTTGCATCCTGGGGGAATTCCGCACGGCCCCGCACCGGGAGCATACGAACGCAGTATTGGGCATACCTCCACGGCAGAATTGGCGGTGATGATTGATACTTTTCGCCCGCTGATGCTCACGGAGGAGGCTTTAAAAATTGATGATGGCAACTATTATAAAAGTTGGCTGGAATGATAAATTAGGTACATTTTTAGTTAAGTTTCTAGAACTTCCCGAAAGTTTTAGAACTTTCGGGAAGTTCCGAAATCAGATACTTTAAGGCAAAAAATAATTAAAAATTATTTAATTAACCATATATCAATCAATTTGGATTAAAAACATGACATTCACCCTTGACACTATTCCTTTTGGCATTTTTTCCGTCAATAATTCTTCTAAAAGGCTCGCCACCATCATCGGTGAGCAAATTGTTGATTTATCCGAATTGGCCATCTTGGGCTATTTTGATGGTTTTGACATTGACAAAAAAGTCTTTGCGCAGGAGTTTTTAAATGAATTTATGGCTTTGGGGAAAGCAAAAACGAATGCCCTTCGCCAACACTTACAGATTTTACTAACTGATTTACGAAATATTCCCCGTACCGTTTTTTATCCCGTCAATTCGGTTGAATTACACTTACCCGTTCGCATTGGGGATTACACCGATTTTTATTCTTCCGAACAACACGCTACCAACGTTGGTACCATGTTCCGTGACCCCAAAAATGCTTTAATGCCCAATTGGAGGCATATTCCGGTAGCGTATCATGGGCGTTCGAGTTCCATTTTTGTTTCTGGAAAAAACTTTCATCGTCCCAAAGGGCAAGTTAAACATGACGAAATGAAACCGCCAATTTTTGCTCCTACCACTCGTTTAGATTTTGAATTAGAAGTGGCTACGGTGATTGGTAAAGCCAATGAAATTGGTGATTCGATTGATGTAAATCAGGCAGAAGACTATGTTTTTGGTTTTCAATTATTGAATGATTGGTCCGCCCGGGATATTCAAAAGTGGGAATACGTACCTTTAGGGCCGTTTTTAGCAAAAAATTTCTTTTCCTCCGTTTCTCCGTGGGTTGTGACGATTGAAGCGCTCGAGGCATTTCGAGTTCCAGCACCCACCCAAATTCCAACAGTTTTACCGTATTTGAATGAAAAAAATCACTTAAATTTTGATGTACAATTAACGGTAATGTTACAAACAAAAAACGGTGAAAGCTTGGAGATTTCACGTTCAAATTTCAACAATCTTTACTGGACGGTGGCGCAGCAAATTGCGCATCACACGGTAAATGGCTGTAATTTAAACGTAGGAGATTTATTGGGTTCTGGGACCATTTCGGGTAATCATCCCGATAGTTTTGGCTCACTTTTAGAAATTACTTGGGGAGGGAAAAATCCAATCACGTTACCCGATGGAACCGAAAGAAAGTTTATAGAAGATTTTGACACCATCATTATCAGCGGTTTTGCCGAAAAAAATGGGTTAAGAATTGATTTTGGCCAGGTAAGAACCATGATTTTGCCTGCTATCTAATGCTTAAATCTAACGCTGGCAAAGTTTTGAACCCTGCCAGCGTTGAAACTATAACTTGAAAAACTTCTATTTTAAAAAACAAAAATTACCGTAGGATTCATGGGATAACGACCAAATTTATCGCCAAAAATTGCTAATCCACCCGCAGAGCCTTCGTCCACTTCAAGTCTGATTACCAATTCGCCCGTTTTTATGGCTTCTTCCAATGATTTTTTAGGAATATTCACGCTCAAACGATATCCGTAAGAACCCGCCTCCCTTAATTTTTTATCTTGAATTTGATAATGCCACGATAAAATACCCCGATGGTCGGCGGGATCGTTCGGTAAGTCGTATCTTCCCGCAAAATTTCCATTTACTTTGACTGAAACAGCACTTGGAAACCTTGTAACATCCGTCATGGGATAAGAATTTTTATTTTGGCTTGGTTCTGCCACGGCTCCCAACATATAATCTTCATTTCCCGCTAACTTTTTGTCCATGTCTTTCGCAAAAAGTTGCTTGGCCGAAACCTCAGCAATAAAAGAAGCACTGGTTACATTGGCTAAATTTATGTCTTTCGGCACTTTAATTTTATATTCAAAATAGCCAGCACCCGTTCCGTTTACCTTAGCTCCTTCCATGACATCCCACTGTTTTTTTGACCATTTTGCATCGCTAAAATTCTTAGGTTCAATCGTTAAGAGTTTGACGGTTTTGCCGTTCAAAAGTTTCATTTCGGCGGGTGCATTTCCTTCAACAATCATCATGGAGAAGTTTCTGTGAACAATATTTCCCGCATTATCTTCCAAGGTTAGTGCTACGATTACTACCGATTTTTCATCGGGCATGGTCAATTTTAAGGGTTCTAATTCTTTCTGCTCCCACGCTTCGTAAGGAATGGTTTTTGATATTTCTCCCCACGTTTTTTTCTGCCCCAAAGCGTCATAACCATACATTTTCACTTTCAGATTCAACGTATTTCCCAATTCTTTATCCGTCATTGACGATAAATAAAGGGGAATTGACACTTCTTCTTTGGGTTTTACGCTTCGACTAATTTCATTACCCGTTGATAAGTAAACTTCCGAATGAAAATCTTTAATGCCCATTCCGTCCACTAATTCACCAACGCCCGTTTCTTTTTCTGAACGGTCGAAACGATAATAGCCATTCCATTCATTGATTACGTCGTGGTGTTCGGTGTATAACCAGCCCGCAATTTTTGGATATTTTCTAAAGGTATTCATCATGCGGTGATAATCCCATGACCAATCAACATCTCCCGTACTTCCTTCGTAACCCCAAACATTGCCACATTCCGAATTTATATTGGGAACGTCGGTTTGTTTGTAGCCTTTTTCATAGTGAAATTCACTACCGACGTAAGTATTATTGGTAATCGTTTTCAAATGTTTTTCCCATCCTTCACCAGGCAAATATTCATGCCATGAATTAATATCCGTTTCGGTATGTCCCGCCCCGCAACAAATGGAATTATCCTCTACCAAACGTGTGTCATCCAAGGATTTTGCTAAATGATAAACCGAAGCAACCCATTTTTGCGTTTCTGGTAGATATTTGGTCTGTTTTTTTCCATCAATTTCCACTTTTGATTTCAAGCCCCACGTTTCATTGAAAGTAATCCAAGAAAAAATAGCGGGGTGATTATAATCCCTTTTAATCATTTCTTTCAAGGTATATTCCGATTCTTGCTGCGCATTTTTATCAGGTTCACCCCAAAAATTCGGCAAATCGGACATGACCAAAACGCCCAATTTATCCGCCCAATATAGTTTTCTTGGTACGTCCACTTTAATGTGGGTACGAATGCCATTCAAGCCAATATTTCGAGCCAACAAAATTTCATTTTTCATGAATTCATCGGTCGGAAAAGTATAAAAACCCGTTGGATGATAAGATTGATCGAGGGCAAGTTGCAGATAAATCGGATTATTATTCAAGGCAACGTATTTGAAGTTGGTATTTGGTAAATAGACCGTCGAAATTTTACGCATTCCAAAGTAAGATTTCACTTCGTCATCGCCCAATTTTATGGTGGCGAAATATAAAAAAGGATCTTCTAAAGTCCACAGATGCGTATTTGTAATGGGAATGATAAATGAATATTGGGTGGTACCTTTTGGAAAAATTTGACGTCTTGATGTTTGTGAACCTTCGTCAATATTCACGATTAAATCCAAATCCTTCTCGGATGGACTCTTTAAAAACGCCGTTACTTTCACTTGGTTTTTATCAATGTCGGGCGTGAATTGTACGTTTTCTAAGAAGTTTTGACCTCGAGCATCTAAGTAAATCGTTTGCCAAATTCCACGAGCATTTCCGTAGCCTTGTTTCCCATAAAGCGTAAAATCACGGCGTTTATCATCCACTCTTACCACTAAATTTTGGTTTGTCCCGTATTTCAAATTGGTTAATTCAAATGAAAACGGCGTATAACCACCTTGGTGACTTCCCAATTCTTTGCCGTCGAGCCAAACGGTTGTTTTCCAGTCGGAAGCCCCAATGGTAACGAATACTTTTTTGTTTTTCCACTCATTTTTGACCTTGATATTTTTTGAGTACCACGCAATATCAGCCTCATCTTTCACGCCCGACAAAGGAGCACCCCAAGGAAAAGGAACGCTGATTGTTTTAGTAAATTTCTTTTTACCTAAAAACCATTTTTCGGTATTGCCAACGTCGTTTTTATCGAATTCAAAATCCCAATTTCCATTGAGATTTTGCCAAGCAGCACGTTCAAAATCTGGCCGAGGATGTTCGGGCAAAGGCATGGTTTCTTGCGAAAATACATTGGCTGTACTTGAAGCAAAAACTATAAAAGCCAGTATTAGTGAATGGTAATTTTTAACTTTAATTATCATTGTTGTATGTTTGTTATATATTTTTCTATTTTTAAGGGACACAAAAGTACCGCTTCAAAAACTGACAACTTATTCAAAAAATAACATTATTTCTGCAAAATTTTTCATTTTTGGCTTTATTAGGACACAAAAAAAGGTAGGAAATTTTAGTATCCTACCCTTTTTTGTATTTCTTACTTAAAAATTACACCAATAATTTAATTGGGTCTTCCAAGAATTGTTTGAATGTTTGCAAGAATGCCGCACCCGATGCCCCATCAACGGTACGATGGTCGCAAGTAAGGGTAACTTTCATGATATTGGTTGCATAGAATTGACCGTCTTTCACCGCAACGGTTTCTTTGATGCCACCAACGGCCATAATACAAGATTCTGGTTGGTTGATAATTGATGTAAATTCATCAATGCCAAACATTCCTAAATTACTAACCGTGAAGGTATTTCCTTCCCAGTCTTTTGGTTGCAATTGTTTATTCTTCGCTTTTCCACCCAAGTCTTTCGTTTCCGCAGAAATTTGTGAAAGTGATTTTGCATTCGCAAAACGGATAACAGGCACCAATAAACCATCTTCAACCGCAACCGCCATTCCAATATGAACGTGGTGATTAATTCTGATTTTATCGCCCATCCAGTATGAATTTACTTTTGGATGTTTCGTCAAAGAAGCGGCAACTGCTTTGATCACCATGTCATTAAACGAAATTTTCACCGGTGAAATCTCATTCATCGAAACACGGGCAGCCATGGCTTTATCCATATTAATCTCCATGGTTAAGTAAAACTCTGGAGCCGAGAATTTAGATTCAGACAAACGACGAGCAATCGTTTTCCGCATTTGGTTCAACGGTATATCTTCATAACTTTCTTCACCCAAAATTACATTTGGTGCGGGAGCTGAAGTAGTTTTAGCAACTGAATCGGCTTTTTTAGGAGCAGCAGGAACAAAATTATCAATATCAGCTTTTATAATTCGACCATTTTCACCCGAACCTTTTACTTCCGAAATATTAATTCCTTTATCTTTTGCCAATGCTTTTGCTAAAGGTGAAGCTTTCAAGCGAGCATCTGAACTACTTGTTTCAACGGTTTCAGTTGCTTTCGTTTCTTCAACCTCAACCGTTGCAGGAGCAGCCTCAGCGGATGCAGCAGGAGCCGAAGCCGTTTTTCCACCCGCAAGCAATGCTTGGAAATCAGCGCCAGGTTCCCCAATAATCGCAATTACAGCATCAACGGGAACGGTATTTCCAGCCTCAATTCCGATATAAAGCAAGGTACATGGATTATATTTAGTAACATCCAAGAAATTGTCTAACTCAAATTCCATCGTGGCTTTGTCCGTTTCAACTTCCGCTAAAAGCGTATCGCCAGGTTTTAACACGTCACCAACTTTTTTCAACCAAGCCACCAACGTACCTTCTTCCATGGTATCGCTCATTTTGGGCATTCCAATGATTTCAGCTTTGATTGAGGAGGTATCAACAGCAGGAGTTTCAGGAGCAGTAGGCTTTGGAGCTTCTGTGGTTGGTGCAGGAGTTTCTGCGGGAGCTTCAACCTCTTTGTTACCACTCAAAAGGTGTTCGTAAGCCTCTCCATTTTCACCAATAATGGCAATTATACTATCAACGGGGACCGCTTTCCCTTTTTCCAGACCAATATATAATAGACGACAATCTCTAAAATTGCTCAAATCCATCCTTTCGTCCAAATCAAGCTCCATGGTTGCTTTATCAGTTTCAATTTCAGCGATTAAGCCGTCACCAGGTTTAAGGACATCGCCAACTTTTTTGAGCCATTCTGCCACAACACCTTCAGTCATGGTGTCGCTCATTTTGGGCATGGTTATAATTTCTGCCATTTTTCTTTATTATAGGAAATTTAATCTTGAAGCAAAATATTTTGCTTTTTACTATCATTTGAATTTGAACCCAAAAATAAGGCTAAACGCTTGCTTTCAAAAGCTATCTTTGAAAAATATAAATTTGTCTTGATAAATACTCGTCTTAAAAGCGATGCTTTGCGCTAAATCTAAGGAATAACTTGTGAAACGAAATCAAAGAACTTAATTTTGTAGTTCTGTAAAAATTAATCGTTAATGTCTTCCAAAGAAAACTCATTATTTTTCCCTAATCTCAACGGAATTCGTTTCATTGCGGCTTTTTGGGTAATTGTTCATCATATTGAACAGTTTAAAGAGAAGTTTGGTTACGATAACCAACTTTTTTACACTCGTTTTATTCGCTTAATTGGCCCATTGAGCGTTTTTTTATTCTTTGTATTGAGCGGTTTTCTAATTACCTCATTATTATTGGTTGAAAAAGAACGCACCAATACCATCAATATTAGAAGTTTTTATATGAGGCGAGTTTTGAGGATTTGGCCCTTATATTATCTCACCGTTTTCTTAGGATTATTCGTTTTACCAGAAATTTCTTACCTTAATATTTCAGGTGAGACTGAACTCATTAAAGTCGATTTTACCGAAAAATTACTCTTCTATATTTTAATTCTTCCCAATATTGTTACGGGTGTTTTCAAGCATATTCCCTATCTTTCACAAAATTGGTCGATTGGGGTTGAGGAACAATTTTATTACTTTTGGCCTTGGGTAGTTAGGCAAACCAAAGCGTCAAAGTTATTGTTGGTCATGATAATTTTCTTTTGTCTATTTTACATAATACGCTCACTTACAGTAATTTATATGCCAGAAACTGGTTGGTGGAAATATTTGAGTGAATTTATCAAGTCGCTCAGAATTACGTGCATGATACTCGGAGCAATTGGCGCATATTTTACTTATTTCAAATTAAATTCCGTCTTTGTACAATTTATTTTTCATCGTGGCTTTCAACTATTTTTGTATTTAACCTTAATTTTGATGCTTTCATTTGGCGTATATTTGCCAGGCGTAAATCAGGAAGTTTATTCGTTGATTTTTACCTTAATTTTAATAAATTTGGCAAAAAATCCAGCCTCAATATTGAGTTTAGAAAATCCTGTTTTTAATTATTTAGGAAAAATATCTTATGGGATGTACATGTATCACACCATAGCGGTGGTTATTGGGGTTAAAATTTCACATTCGTATAACAATAGTAATTTTGTAAGCTATCCAATTTCTTACGTTTTAACTATCTTAATATCAATGCTTTCCTACGAATTCTTTGAAAAACCATTTTTAAGAATAAAAGACAAATTTACAACCGTGAAAAGTGGGAGTAAATGAGCTGAATTATACAAATTATCTTTTACTAAAACCTATAAATATTTGAAAATCAAAATATTAGCGTAATACTAATTATTGATTACAAATATTCAAATTCAAAACACGATGACAGATTACGAACTTTACGAAGTAGTTTATAATAAAGCTTATATTTCAATAATACTGTGTTTATTGGCATTCTTCGCTTTTAAATTTAGAAATAGAATTGAAGTTTTTTTTAGCAACATTGGCGCTTTAAAGTCCTTTGGATTAATCGCTTTTTTGTGTCGAATTCTTCCTTTCATTATCGTTTATATTTATTATGGTTACGATGCTCAATCAGACGTACAAATCTTTTGGAAATCCGCCCAACATGCTGCTAAATTAGAATTAGTTTACCGTGATTTTGATTCGGTCTATTCTCCTTTCTTTGCTTACATTACTGCCCTGCCACTTTATTTTTGGGATACCGCCAGAGCCGTTACTTTGCTCATGATTTTGATTGAATTATTGGTATTATGGCTGACGATGAAAACTTATCCCGCTGAAAAACAGCACGCTACCACCTTCAAAGCATTTATTTACTTGCTCCTGCCTGGCCCCTATATTTTTTGCGTATTGGGGGGACAAGAGGATATTTGGATGTGGGGTTTTGCTTGTTTGGTAGTGTATGCTTGGCAACGTAAAAAATCTGATGTAGTGCTTGGAATTATTACGGGTTTAGGCTTATTAACCACGAAAGCATTCTTTGTTTTACTGCTTCCGTTGTTGTTATTCAAAGTGAAAGATAAGGTCAAATTTATTGTAGGCAATCTGATCGTTGGTCTTCCTGTTTTATTGATTTTATATCTATTAGGCGGCGATTCATTCTTAATGCCAATTCGTTTGGCTCAAGATCCAATGGCGGTGAATATGTGGTCGGTTATCAATCCCTTAATTTGGGATTATGGCATTACCAAAGACATTAAATTATTGAATTGGATTGGGCTTTTCATTATTTTAAGCATCGCTATTTGGCAGACTTTAAAAAGCCAAACCCTTGGTATTCAACAATTTATACCCAAAATCTGGATTGTCATTTTTGGTATGATGATGGTTGTACAGATTGGTGCGTACGCCAATTATATTTTCATTTATTCAATGCCCCTGCTATTCTGTTTCGATTTTTTCAAGCATAAAACCTTCTTAGTCCTTACCTTTATTTTTCAAGGTTTTGCTACCGTTCAGCCTTCATTTTGGTTTAGAATTGGAAAACCTTTTCTACGATTTGATAATCTTTTAGGGCCAAAATTTGCCGTCGAATATTTCTTAGAAATCGTCGTCTTTGTTGGCATAATTTACTGGTTGAGTATGGTGATGAAAAAGAAAATTTAAGTTTTTACCAGTAAATTTTGGGTTTATTTTACTCTTATTCTAAACGATAAAATTTAATTCATGAAAACTTTCAAGATTACACTTCTTTTTTCATTTTTGTTGATTGGTCAATGTTTTGCCCAAAACAAAAAAGACCGTATCCAACTCATTAATAAGGACAAAGAACACAAAGTTGATGTGTTGGTAGATGGAAAATTATTTACTTCCTATTTCTATCCAAGCGATTCAATCCTGAAGAAACCTGTCCTTTTCCCAATATTAACGTCAAAAGGAACAACCATCACTCGTGGTTACCCCTTTGCTACTCGTGCAGGCGAAAGAGTTGACCATCCGCACCACGTGGGAATGTGGTTGAATTATGAGTCAGTGAACGGATTTGACTTCTGGAATAATTCAACGGCCATTAAAGACCGCACAAAATACGGAACCATTAAGCATACTGGAATAGTGCAATCAAATGGTGGCTATAACCATGCTGATTTGACGGTAAAAGCTGATTGGATTGATACCGACGGAAAAGGTAAAACGCTTTTAAAAGAAACGACAAAATACGTTTTTCATGCCAACGGGAATCAAAGAATTGTTGACAGAATTACGACTTTAACGGCTCAAAATGAGGAAGTTATGTTTAAAGATGTGAAAGACGGTTTCTTTGCCATTCGTGTGGCTCGTGAATTAGAACATCCATCTGATAAGCCCGATGTTTTCGTAGATGCCAATGGTATTGAAACTAAAGTTGATAAATTGGATAATACAGGAATCACGGGAAATTACCATAGTTCAGAAGGAATTGACGGTGAAAATGTTTGGAGTACCAGAGGAAAATGGACTAATCTTTCGGGTAAAATTAAAGATGAAGATATTTCGATTGCTATTATTGACCATCCGAGCAATGTAAATTATCCAACCTTCTGGCACGCAAGAGGTTACGGACTTTTTGCCGCAAATCCATTGGGTGAAAAAGTATTTAGCAAAGAAAAAAAGGAATTGAACTTCAAACTTGCTCCTAATCAATCCGTTACTTTTAGATACAGAACGGTGGTAACTTCGGGCAAAGTTTCTGATGCGACTTTGAATAAATTAGCGGCTGAATTTGCAAAAAATAAGTAGAAACCATAATTTTTACTTTTTTGCGTGAATTCACACAAGATTAAACTAAAAAGGTACATCATTCGTTTATCTAAAAAATATAACCAATGAAGTGCCTTTTTTTTATTCTCATCCTCCCAAATGTACTCTTTGCACAGCGTGACTCGCTTTTTTATAAAATGTCTGCTATTGATTTTATGAAACTGCCGGAAATGAATAAGCCCATTGATGCAAGAAATCCCAATAATTCGCTTTTAGATGCCGCTCTTTTTCATCTGACTAATGAAGAAAGAGTGAAATTCAATTTGCCCAAATTTGTCTATTCATATCCCCTTCATACAGCAACGATTAATCATTCAGAAGCGATGATTAATCAGGATTTTTATAGTCACGAAAATCCCTATAATCCTGAAAATAGAAAAATGGTTGATAGAATTTTTCTGTACACCCGAGAATTTAGAGAAATGGCCGAAAACATTGCTCAGCACGATATCTTGGGCGGAAATGAGGACAGATATTGTTTTGAAATTCCCAAATATGGGCAAGATTATGTATTTATCAATTGTGAGACAAAAAAGCCATTGCCTTTGCGTACCTACGCAGATTTAGCTCGTTCGGTTATCAATGGATGGATGAATTCACCCCATCATCGGGAGAATATTCTTAATCCTCGGTTAAAAGCCTTAGGTTGTAGCGGAAGAATTTCTAAAGGGATTTTTAAAACAAAACGTAGTCCTTTTGCCCGATTAACGCAAGATTTTGGCGGTTAAAAAGAAGCTTGGCTAAAATAAATATTTAAAAACACACATCTATTTACTTAGCAGTAACCTTATTTTTTTACTATATTTGTAACATATCCTCCTTCCCTGATCCCTCTAATTAATATTATCACAAACTAATAATACAAATTTTAAATAAATTATCTATTTTAGACTACTAACTCATTGATAATTAAGTAATTATCTTATTAATGAATATTTGTTTCTAAATAGATACAAACCATAAAAATATATCGAATGAAATTAACTTTTTGGGGAGCTACGAGGCAAGTAACAGGTAGTATGTATTTACTTGAATTAGATGATGAATATAAGATTCTGATTGATTGCGGTACAAATATGGAACGAGACCTTGATTATGGGCAGCCCGTAACGAATAGAGCATTTTTCCCATTTGAAGCTTCACAGGTAAATTTGGTGCTACTTACGCACGCTCACATCGACCATTCCGGCAATATTCCGATGCTTTATCGTGAAGGTTATGAAGGCCAAGTTTTATGCACATCGCCGACGGCTGAATTGACCACTCTTTTACTCCATGATTCTGCTAATTTGAATTTAAAGAAAATTAAGCAGGCAGAAGGAGATAGTAAGAAAAAGAAGAAAAAAATGGACAGGTTGCTCGTAAAAGGTGATTTGTACTTGCAGAAAGACGTTGAAAACGCCTTAGCAAATTTCGTTTCAATTCGTTTTAATCAGCGTTTCAAGGTTTCTGATACCGCTTGGGTAACGTTCATTCCAGCAGGGCATTTATTGGGTGCTGCTCATATAGTTTTGGAAGTTAAAGAAGATGGCAAGATGAAAAGTATTTGCTTTTCGGGCGATATTGGTCGTAATAATTATCCGCTCCACATTAATCCATCCGCCGAAATTCCAGCGGTAGATTATTTACTTTGCGAAACAACGTATGGCGCAAGATTACACGAAGACCAACAATCTCCAGAAGATGCACTTGGCGATGTCATTAAACGTACTTGCATTGATATTCCTGGCCGTTTAATTATTCCAGCCTTCTCGGTTGGACGAACACAAGCGCTACTTTTTACCCTGAGCAAACTTTATACCGAAAGAGGCTTTCAGCCCATTAAAGTATTCAGTGACAGTCCGTTAGCGTATGCTTCGACAAGGGTTTATCAGAAAAATTTAAAGCAATTAAACAAAGAAGCGCAAGATTTTCAAAGTGAAAATGAAACGCTTTTCGATTTTGAAAACTTACAGTATATCCAATCCGAAAAATCAAGTAAAGCCATTTCTAATTACGGGGAACCTTGCATTATTATTTCAGCATCGGGTATGATTTCGGGCGGACGGGTTGAACAGCACATTGCTGCCAATATCAATAATCCTTATTGTACGATTTTATTAGTAGGATATGCCTCCGAAGGAACACTTGGTTGGCGATTAATGAACGGACAGAAAACCCTCAGAATTAAAGATGTAGAGCATAATGTATTAGCAAATGTGGAAAAAATCGACGTCTTTTCTGGACACGGCGACCAAAACGATTTACTAAATTTTGTCAAAAAACAACCGAAAGATAAGCTCAAAAAAGTGTTCTTAATTCACGGAGAATATGAAAGTATGGGCGTTTTTAGAGATGCTTTGGAAGATGAAGGATATCCAAATGTGGAGATTCCTGA
>NZ_CBABQS010000041.1:0-40517 GCF_964672035.1 Arcicella sp. | reverse complement strand
CGGCTTTTCTTTTCTCTCTCGCTATTTCCTGATTTGCCACTTTTACATGCGTATAAAAAGCAAGTTCATTCACTAACTCATCAGCCGTAAGAAGCTGATTTTCAAAATTTGTCTTTCAGAAATAGTCATTTCGTTGCTTAAATATTTTTCAATTTGTGCTAACATTTGCGTTATTATTTAAGTGGTTAGTATTGACAGAATTATGGATACAATCTGTGTTCAAACTAGGAATAATTTACAAAGAGAGAATTTCAAAATCATTTTCGTTTAGTTGCTGGTTCATCGGCCATTTCTATATTTTATACAACTCTTTCAATTTATCCATACAACGTAAACGACTAACTTTTACTACATTGGCGGTTTGATAACCCAAATCTTCCGCAATTTTACTATCCGCAAAACCTTCACCCCAAGCCATCAACATTTGCTGACATTTTTCGCCCAACAATTTCACTTTATCTTTCATCACGTTTACTTCGTGTTCAGAGATAAGTTTTTGTAAGGCATTTTTAGTATCATCGGACATGTATAAAACCCAATCTTGCATGGGTTGGGTTTCGTGCACGCTCATTTTGTTAGTCGTGGTTTTACGAATATAGTCAACACATTTATTAGAAAATATTTGATATAGATATGTTTTTAGCGCAGATTTTCCCTCAAAACGGTTGTTTTTAACGTTTTCGATAAATGCCAGAATTGTGTCAGTGTATAAACTGGCCGCTTCATCTTCCGAAAGTTTGTGTTTGAAAGTTGCGTCTTTGATGAGGTAAAAAAATTGCTCATAAAGTTTGTTTTCGGTGGTTCTTTGGAGAATTCCATCACCGATAATCCCTTTTAAAATAGCTTCATCAGATAGGGTAACACGACTAAAAATATTCATCAGCACAAGGGTTTAAATTGGGTTATGATTTATTTAGCGGTACTGATGTAAATATAGTAGGTTTGAATGATTTGGACTAATCCCTTTTCAAAAATTTAGGCTTCAATGCATTGATTTTAACGTAATTTCCAGAGACCGTGGCATTATTGCCAAAACCGCAATCATAACTATCCGCCACGTATTCTACATTGGCTCCATTTTGAAGAAATGTAATTTTAAACTTACATTTTCCATATTCTGTATTACTATAAACTACTTGATTACCAGACAATTGAATAACAGTTTTGTCAATCGTTGCCATATTATAAGAAGGTCCTCCACGAACACAATCGAACGTAATGGCAACTTTATTTTTCCCAATTTGTTGAACGTCCAATAAACCACTTCCGCCGTCATTGCCATAAAAATAGCTGTACGAACCCGTCACATCAGGAATTGCAGTTTTAGGTACCGTTGTTTCTGATACTTTTTTCAGCGAAACGGATAGTTCTTTTCCATCTATTTTGCCAACTTCATACCAGCTACCATTCATTATTTCATCTTTAAGTGTAACAGTATAAGCACCAGTAGCGTGTCCATCTTTCAAAAGTTCGGTGAAAAATAAAGTGCCATCAGCGTCTCTCTTACCAATTAAATTGATGGGAACGCCTTTCTTTTTGTAAACTACGCTACCCGAAACCACATCATTATCGAAAGTGAGGGTAATTATTACGGGTATTTTTTTATTAAGCGTACCCTCAAAAACCTTTTGGGTTAAATTCTGAGAAAATGCTAATGTGCTGATAAACAGTTAGGTGAGGATTATAAATAGCTTTTTCATGTTTGTGGTTTTTGTGTGGTTTGGGAAATATTAGGACTTTAATTTTAATAAATAGTTGGTGCGTTGCTTACGCAAAGGTGTTTGAAGAAAACTCCAACGACGGCGTTAAAGTTTTGTAATATCTATTTTTCATAGTAGGCCATCTCCTCTTCAAATGATAACCTGTAAGGTTTAAAAAATACAGGGTTAGCACCCTTTAAAGAAAAATAATCATCTTGATATTTACTTTTCATCTTACTAAAAAAACCCAAAGAAACGAGGCTTTTTAATATGACATAGATTTCATCTATTTCATCAAAATTTCCGAGGTCATTGTTGAATTTTGAGTTAGATTTAATATATTTCAAGATAGACCAAGGTTGAAAAGCATCAGTCCTACCCTTACTATAAAAATCACAGTCAACCTTTTTTTCTGGACTTCTTAGATAAATTCCTATTCCATGAAATGAATAATAAAGTGTTTTTTCTTTATCAAAATACTCTATTATTTTATAAACCTGATACCCTTTTATATTTTCACTTTGTTTGTTCATTAGTTCAGTAAAAAATTGGACATCTTCAACATATTCCCTGATTAAATTCAAGATTTTCAGTTCGTTTTCTTGCATGTTGGTTCTTCTTTTTATTCAAAGGTTAAAATTATTTTTTAGTTTAAACCATTCCCCTTAACCGCCTCAAAATCAATCTCTTCCAAAATTACCCCATTCTCAAAAACTGTCCGCAAAATATCTTCTCCGTCTTCGTGGAGGGCTTTTGTGCTGTATTTTTCGTTTTCTTTTACCAATTTCAATCTACCTCTTTTGCTCTTTTTATCATGGTCGGTGATGGGGTCTTTATACACGGCTCGGTCTTCTCCATTGATGGTGGCACAACTACATTTGAAGGCAAATTTTTGGGTGTCTCGGTGTACCTTTTGCAATAATGCCCCTCCCATCCCAAAAGCAACATTATCGGCACTCCAACCGTGTTTTTTTAAGTGTTCCAAAATCTCGCCGATGCTCTCATAGTTCACGCCATCGCCTTGAATAATTCTAATTTTTGGATTTAGCACTTTATACCCTTTTTCGTTGACAGTAAAGCCAATTTTTTCGCCCAAAATCTCCGTACATTTTAAGACAACATCCTTCGGTTCACCACTGTCTGGACGAACAACTAAGGTGCCATTTCTTCCCAAAATCTCCGCCTTTAAAACCTCTCCCCAAAGGTGTTCACAGGCGTTATAAATATCGTAACTATCACTCACCACCGCCACTAATCCATCGGGATATTGCGTTAGCATATTTCGGTACGCATCTACCTCATTTTCTTTGCCCCAACTCGTAATCGTACTGTGTTCAGCGGCAGGAATACTGAACCCAAACATACCGTCAGTATTGTAATATTCCTGAATAAAAGTTAAGGCAGCAACCGTGTCAGTTCCCATAAAATTAACTAAATGAGCCGCTCCACCAATGCCAGCACTTTCAACACTACTAACGCCTCTAAATCCAAAATCGTGGAGTTTAAAATCTATCGTTGTTGGGTCACCAGTTTCAGTTAAATATTTGGTAATCAAAACCTTAACTTCTCTACTAATCGTAGCTACGGTGCAAGGATACCATAATTGAAGTAATAAAGTTTCCAAGAAATTAGTCAGCCAAAAGCAATTTGGGTCGGTATTTTCGATGGTCAACATCACGTTATGCGTAGGAATAACCGTTCCCTCTGGCACTGCTTTTATGCGGATGGGAAGGTGTCCATCGTGGGTGTGTAAGATATATTCCCAGCCTTCTTTATTAAACAGTGTTGAATTGCCAAAATGAGCCGCATATAACTTAGCAGCACGGTCAATTTTAGCTTGACTTACTACTTTTCCTTGCAAATATTCCTTCAATAAATACTGTAAACCAAAGAAAGTTACACCCTCAAATTCGCCTCCACGACTCTCGAAATAACTATAAATTTGACTTGTTCCCGCAGGATATTGTTTGTAGTGGCTGAGCTTGTAGCTGTCAGTCAAAAGCATGATGTTTGGTTGCATTTTTTTAAAATTTTAAATTTTATTTCTCTGTATAAATGATTTCACATAAAACTCATTATTTTTGTATTACAGAGAGATTATACTTTTATATAATAGAAAAGAAAATGGTAGCAGAATATAATTCAGTCTATGATGAGCTTGCATTTTTCCTTGCGAGCCTTTCTCCACGTCGTGTTATTTCTTACAAGTCTTCTGTTAAAGCACAAGAACGAGTAAATTTATTATTAGAAAAAAACAAAGTGGAAGGTTTAACATCAGATGAAAATTCCGAGATGGAACGATTCATGACCGTTGAACATATTGTCCGATTAGCTAAAGCAAAAGCCCTTCAAAAACTAAATTCCTAATGAGTACATATATTTCTCGTGCTACTCGAAAATTAGTAATGGCAAGAGCAGGATACCGTTGTGAATATTGTCGTATCTTGGAATATTTATCAAGTTTTGACTATCATATTGATCATATTATTGGTATTCAACACGGTGGATTAAATTCACTTAATAATCTTGCCTACGTTTGCTCTACTTGTAATTGGAAAAAAGGTCCAAATATTAGTACGATTCTTCATATTGATGGTCCATTAATTCCATTGTTTAACCCAAGAACTCAAGACTGGTTTGAGCATTTTGAAGTTAAAAAAGGAATTTTAGAAGCAAAAACAACAATCGCCAAAGCAACTATTAAATTATTAGAACTAAATCAAGATAACAAAATAGAAGAGCGCTTCGAAATGATGCTTGCTGGCTTTTATCCTTAATTTAAAAGAAATTTCCACTTCAACAATCCCCACAAAACCCGATGCTCAACCACGAAATCCTCCGCCGTTAAATCATTGATTTTAGACCATTTGATTTCAGCAATATCATCCTGAGCAATGGCATCTCCAGCAACATAATCGGCTGTGAATAAAGTAGTTATAATTTTATCTACTTCGTGTCTATATCGCCAATCGTCAATTCTTGCGGTACCAACGTATTGCAAATTATCAACTTCAACGCCCGTTTCTTCTTGGGCTTCTCGTTGGGCGGCCTGCTCAAAATTATCATCAGTTGGATCTACGAAACCGCCAATAAATCTAAATAAAATTTGATGAGATTTGCGTCCCAAAAGCACTTCATCGCCTCGCATAATGGCCACATCCACCGTTGGAAAAACCTTTGGATATTGATTATAAGCCGCAAAAATTACCCCTGCCCGAAAATCAGGACTTGCCTTAGTTTCCAGACTTACCTCTTTACGCATTTCGGTACCCGAAAAATTGGCAATTTGTTCAATTTCAGTCGTATCAAAACTTCCAGAATAAGCGCTTCTAAAACTATCTCGCCCACCGTATAAAAGTGCCTCTCCAATCGGAAAAACTTCTCTAATTCGCTTGTCTAATTCTAAACTCCAATCCGAATCATTGGGTTTATCGGGCAAAGCCAAAATGGTAATGTTAGGAAATACTTTCAAAATCATTTCCTTACGAGTAATGAAATCAAGCGGGTTTTTCTTGGTAACCAGCACGGGTGTAACGCCTAAAAAAATGGCCACTCGTTTATGATTATCCACCACTCTTTGAATTAATTCTACGTGTCCAGCGTGCAACTCAGGTACTTGAAAACGTCCGACGATAACGCCTATTTCTTGGGTATTTTTCATATTTATAGCAATGAGTGATGAGCTTTGAGCAATGAGATTTAAGAAAAGTATTCAACGTTTTTAGCTCATTGCTCACGGCTCAAAACTCATTGCTTATTAAACTAACTCCAAATAAATTCCTTCTGTCATCAAAACCTCATAACGTTCTTTATCAAATTCGTAATAAAAAGCCGCTTTATGCGCTACATTTTGTTGTTTTTCGGGTAATTGTTTCAGAATCTGCATGGATAATAATTTCTTTCTAAAATTACGCCTGTCAAGTGATTGTCCCAGAATGGCTTCGTATAATTGCTGCAATTGTGGCAGGGTAAACTTAGGGTTCATCAGTTCAAAACCAATGGGCTGATACCTAATTTTACCTCTAATTCTATCAATGGCCGTTTGTAAAATTTGCTGATGGTCGAACGCTAAATCGGGTATTTCTTTCACGTCTCGCCATTCGATTTGCAACTCGTCATTCCCTGCAATTAATTCAAAATCAGCCGTTTTTACCAAACCCATGTACGCTACCGAAATCACTCGTTCACGGGGGTCACGGGCGGGATTTCCAAACGTAAAAAGTTGTTCTAAATACACGCCAGAAATATTACATTCCTTCATTAATACTCTTTCGGCACAACTTTCTAAGGATTCAGCTTCATCGATAAATGCGCCTGGTAAAGCCCACATTTTTGCGAATGGCTCACTTTTCCGTTGAATAAGCATCACTTTTAAATTTTGTCCATCAAATCCAAAAATAATGCAATCAACCGTAAGCGCAGGATGGGGATATTGATATGTATAAATGGCTTTTTTCATCTCTTTGTGTAATTATAACACAAAGATTGAGAATTAATATTTGACTTCCAAATATCAATGCGTAAATTTTACATAATGTATTTTAGAAACAAAAAAACTACCATTTTACAATGGTAGTTTCAAAGTAGTACAGGTTTCTAACTTGCTTATATATTTGATGCCAGAAAAGGAATTAGTCTTACATTTTTACTGCAAAAGTTTATCACCACTTTTTGCAAAAATAATCTTCAAACCTGGATCTTTTGTGGTACTCACATTTTGAAGCAATAATTCATTATCTGTTCCTGCTAATTTCCAAACGGTCATTTTTGAGATGCCTTTTCCTATTCCATATTTTTTATCAAAATAACCTTTAAATTCATTCATCAGACTATCAACAGAAGCTTGTTTTTCAATAAAAACATCTACCGAAATAGCCCCAATTTTATTTTCCGAATCATTTACATAGAGAATATCCGCAAAATTAAGGTCGGTATCGTCAAAATATTCGGTATAACTTTTCCCTTTATCAGGTTGTGTTTCTGAAAGCGGAGCAGATTCTACGATTGAGTTCATTTCATCCCCAATACTCAAACCACGAACCATTCCAGCATCCGTTTTAAGAATCGCATTAAAAGCAGCGCTATAATTTTCCAAGGAAGGAATATTAGACGTTGAATCTACCCTAACGGAAGTAGTTTCGGGAGTTTGTTTTTTATCCTGACAAGACGTTAAAGACATCACAAGAAACAACAAGGCAAAGTAAGCGTAAGAGTTTTTCACGGACTAATGGATTTTAAAGAGTTTACGACCACATAGAAATTAGAGGAAACAGCAGAAAAAATTTTGAAATCCTGATAATGAAACTTAATTATAATTTTCCATGTCTCTTCTATGTTGATGTGGTTACAAAATTATCAAAAAAATAGCAAAATGTAAGTTTATACCTTACGCTATTCTATTATTTTTAATATCAACTATAAGGAAACTCAGTTTTTATATACCCTAATAATATTGATCTGATTGCAAAATATCACCCAATCATGTGATACCGAAACATTAATATTTTTTGTAATATTGTCATACAAACGCAAAGAAACTTTGCTCACCACATGAACCCATCCGCAATAAGAATAATAGTTTATGAAGATAATCCTGATTTAAGAGAAAGCCTTTCAGTATTATTGCGTGGTTCGATGGGGTTTGAATTGATTGGCGCATTTGTGAATTGTGAGCGAATCGCAGAGCAAATGGTGGAACTTCATCCAGATGTTGTTTTAATGGACATTGATATGCCCGTTGTAAATGGATTAAAGGGGTTGAAAACCATTAAACAAATCGCACCGCAGGTAAACGTATTGATGTTTACGGTTTTTGAAGATAATGAGAATATTTTTGAGGCAATCTGTTCAGGAGCAGTGGGTTATCTATTAAAAAGAACACCTCCTGTTAGACTTTTAGAAGCCATAAATGATGCTTATAATGGTGGAGCTCCTATGACTTCCAGCGTTGCTCGTAAAGTTTTACAAATGTTGCCACCTCAACCAAGAGTTGCTGATAACGTTTCGTACAAATTAACTGAACGTGAAACAGAAATTTTAAATTTATTAGTAAAGGGAAATAGTTATAAAATGATTGCCGACAAATGTGGTATTAGCATGGATACAGTGCGATCTCACATCAAAAAGATATATGATAAATTACACGTTCATTCGCAGACTGAAGCAGTAGCAAAGGCAATTCATGAGAATATAGTTTAGAAATATCACCTTATCATGTGATTGTGTAGTATAAATAAATCTTGCAACTTTGCATTAACACTAACCACAACGATAGATAATATTTATGTAACTAAACTGAAAACTATCATGGTAACAGCCTTAACTAATGTGAACTCTTTTGGAATTTCAAATATTAAAAGGGATTTTAACGCTTATACGAAAGAAAATTTACCTCTAAAAGAAGCCAGTATTTCATTACCAATTTCGTGTAAAAAAACAATTTTAGTAGCCTGGAAAGATATTAGCCATCTCGAAGCCATAAGCAATTACACGATGTTTTATTTCAACAACGGCAAGAAATTGCTCGTTTCACGTACGATGAAGGATTTTTTAACAAGATTAGATGCGGAGTTATTTGTAAGAGTTCACAAATCGTTCGCCATCAACTTGAACTACTTAATCCAGTTTGACGTTAAGGAAGAAATGTTTGTACAACTGAAAGATGGTAAAAAAATTTCAGTATCGAGAAGAAAGAAAAAAGATTTTTTAGAAAAAACTAAGAGTTATTTAGGGAATTTAGACTTTTGTTAGTTAATATTGTGTTGTGAAAGCACAATAGTCAAAAAGAAATTAGTGGTTAGGTATTTAGGAAACGGGGGCAACCTTTGTTGCCCCATGTTTTTAAACCCCGACCAATAAAGATATTTAAGATAATAGGTGTAGAACTATTAATTTGCACAGGGGGACGTTTTTAACGTCTCCTTTTGTCTTTTATATCGGTCTGGATGAGTTATGAGTTATGAGTTATGAGTTATGAGTTATGAGTTATGAGTTATGAGTTATGAGTTATGAAAAATGCCGATTCGGAATTATAAGTTCCAAATCGGCATTTTTTGTTTACTGATAACTGCTTACTGTTAACTGTTAAAACTCCCTCCCAATACTAAATACAAAATTCCTTTCTTTTCGGTCGTTGAATGAATAGTTAAAACGAACTACCATGTTGTAATACGTTACAAAATCAAGTCCGAAACCTCCTCCATAGATTGACCGATTCGCCAATTTGCTTCTACTTTCAGTGGTGTTAAAACTTTGTACGTATCCGTAATCCACAAAAACGTTTGGATAAATGCCAATTGGTACGGTATTGAATTGCTTTATTTTCAAGAATTTGAAATGAACTTTGCTGTTCACTAATTGATATTTAAAGTTATTTCTCGCCAAGAAAAAAGAATTTCCATCCACTACATATAATTCATAACCACGAACTAATTCCTGAAAATAGCCTAATCCACGAGTATTATAAAACGATTGTTTTTCGGGAAAGGAAATTTTTGCTTTGAGATTTAGTCCATAAAATAGCTTTTTTGTAATAGGTTTATACCAAGAATATCCCCCTGTAATTTCTAATTGATTTATATCATCATTCGGCAAAATCCCTAATTTATTGATTAACAGTTCATACCGCCTGCCACGCAAAGGATACGCAACGTTATCACGAAAGTCATAATTGAAATAATAGCTCAGTTGAAAGTATTTTTGAGTAGTTCGACCATTCAAGAAATAGTCGGGATTTAGTTTGGCAATCGTATCGGCAATTACATTGTTGTTATACCTTAATTCAAGGGTATGAAAATCGTAAAATCCGTATCTCTTTTTCAAGAAAATAGCTCCCGAAAATCGTTTTCTCAGTACTTCTGATGAACTTTTAAAGTAAAATAAGGTATCATATAAACTTTTGAAAGCAAGATTTTTATTGGTAATGTAGGATATACTAAATCCCGCACCCGTTTTTTGGGCTTTGTCGATGTACGGAACTCGATAACCAAAATCAATTCTTTGGGTAAATCCTGTTTCGAGACGAAGATTTATTCGTTCGGCTTTTCCTCTAACATTGCCGTGAATTAGGTCAATTCCGTAGGTCGTTCTACTCAAATCTGCTCCCCGCTGCCACCATTCTGCATAATTTCTATCAATAATTTGAAAGATTGGATAACCTAAAATATACCATTGTTCTTGCAGTTTAATATCAACAACTATCTGATTATTAACAGTTTGAATAGTTTTTACTTCAACCGTTACAAAAAGATTGGTATTTATTAACTTTCTACGATTGAGGTCTAAACGTTTATCCAAATCTTGTTTTTTAATAGAATCGCCTTCTACTAAATCCAATTCTCGAAGAATAATAGATGACTTCGTTTTTTTATTGCCAGCAATATTTAATTGCTTGACAACAAGTATCGTATCAGCATCTTGGGATGGCGAATTATGAGTAAAGAACGAGAATAAAAAAACAAGAAGTAGCATAGCTCGATGATAAAGGATTAAATTAGACCACAGATGAGAAGGATTTACACGAATTTCCTTTTCAATGTAAAATACAAGAGCGTGTAAATGATTGGATTGACACTTTATCAGAAGATATCCAAATCATTTTTAAGCGTACTCGTACTTACAGTTTAAACTTAGCTTATTGCTTACTAATAGCTAATATGTTTACCATCCTTACGCCTGCTCAAAGTAGTGGAGTGGATACGCCTTAACCAACCGTAATCACTGTAATCACTAAGTATATACCACATGATTAGTTTATTACGAAGTCAATCAACGCACTGAAACGCCTCAATTTGAAAGCGAATTATTACATCATTTACGACAAAAAAACGCAAACATTTAACTTGCTTAATGAAGCAAAGGCAGGTGGTTAATAATCAGTTACAGGCTTTAACTTTTGACCTCAAAGCAGATGTATGTAAAAATTAGTAGAGATTTTATGGCTTCTGCAAGCCACCTACAAGAAATATTCTCTTTGATTCAACAACGATATGACCCTATTTATCAGTTGATGATAAGCGTAGTGGGTATGCTAATGCTATCATCATCGCCACAAATGGTTTAGAGAACTTTTCCATTGTAAAGCAAGTGCTTAAATTATTAGGCGTTGTTCCCAAAAATGATTCGGGCAAAACCGTTCGTAGAAATATAGCATTGCTAAATAAGGCGTTTCTTACGTTAGATTATGGTCTAATTTATAGGTAATTCTTATTTAATTTCGATCAAAAATATCTTCTCAGTTTTATCAGTTACCTTAAATCTATCATCTAATCTATGACCAACAACCCACACAATTGAGCCGTTTGAAGTCAAAACATAGACCTCTTTTTTTAGATTTAAAGGCACTTTTGTATCAATCAAAAAATCGCTAATTAATTTCTTTTTATTCATTCCCAAAGGACAAAACCAATCGCCCTCTTTCCACTTTCTGATTTGTAGCGGAAAACGAACTTTATCAGCATCCAAACAAGCTTTTTTCTTGGCATTTGGTACGATAAAATTTTCCGTTCTTTCAAAAGATTCACCAATGGTTAAGTTAATATTCTCCGATAAAAACTCTCTAATGCCAGATTCAATTACTTGACTTTCAAATACTTGCAAGTTCTTTTTGGTAATTACTAACTCCGTTCTGTCCTTCACCAATGTATGTGTAGGAGAGAGGAATGTACGTCCAGGTTCTTTGTCAAATGCCTCAAAAATATCTTGGCATTGTTGGTAAGTAAAATGAAAAGGTTTCAACATTTCCGACAATTTTATCATCGGTTGCGAAAGCGCTTGAATTGCCTTATAATTCACAAAAGTAGCCTGTGCATCCGACCAAGTAATTTGCTTACGGAGCATCTCTATTTCTTGCTCGAAAATTTCCTCAACCGCCGAAATTCTTTCAACGGTTTGCTGAATGGTATTTTCCAGATTTGGATTGATTTTTTTCAATAAAGGCACCACTTCATTGCGGATCAAATTTCGTTGATATTTATTGGATTCATTCGAGGAATCTTCTCGCCAAATTATCTGATTTTCAACCACATACTCAAAAATATTATCTTTTTCAGTGAATAACATTGGACGAATTAGGCATCCATTTTTTGCCTTGATTCCGTGTAAACCAGCAATTCCTGTCCCTTTTGTAAGGTTTAAAAATACGGTTTCCAAAACATCATTTTGATGGTGTGCGGTAGCAATATAATCGCAATTATGCTCTTTTCTTACTTTCTCAAACCATTCATAACGCAGAATTCTTGCCGCCATTTGCGTGGATATTTTCTCATTATCCGCAAATTCTAAGGTCTGAAAAGTGGTAATGATAAACGGAACTTTATATTTAATGGATAATTTTTTCACAAACATTTCATCCTCATTTGATTCTTCAGCACGAAGCCCGAAATTGCAATGAGCAATCACAAAATCGAATTTTGCTTTACTAAAAAGGTCGCACATCACCACGGAATCCATGCCGCCACTGACCGCTAAAAGCACCTTTTGGGTTGGCTGGATGAGATTTTGTTTGTTAATAAAAGTTAAAAACTGGTCAAGCATCGTATTATTTGAGTAATTTTGTCGTAAATAATAAATATGAAATATTCCACAAAAATACATCAATTATTAGCAAATTTGCTTGTATCTCGATTTTGTAATTTTTTCTTCGTTTTTTTTATAACGATTAATTTTATTTGTGCCCAAACCCCAGCAATTTATCCCATTACTCCAACCAACCCGAATCAAGTAGAAATTATTAAAGCGGATAGTTTAGTGGGTCAAAATACGCCTTTTATGTCGGTGAGGAGATTGATGGGAAATGTGGCACTTCGACAAGCTACTACCTTGTTATACTGCAATTTAGCTATCTTGAATGAGACAACAAATATCTTAGAAGCCTACGGAAAAGTAAAGATTATTCAAGCTGATACGGTGACTATTACGGGTGATACTGCTTATTATTTTGGGAACGATCGAAAAGCAAAAATTAATGGGCGAGTAAAATTAGATGATAAGACTATCTTGCTGACTACCAATAAGTTAGATTATGATTTGAACAGTAATGTCGCCTATTATAACACAGGTGGAAAAGTAGTGGATAAGAAAAGTGTTTTGACCAGCAAAGAGGCATATTATAATACCGTTACGAAATTAGTGAACTTCAAAACCAACGTAAAAGTATTGGATAAAGAGGGGAATTTAACCGCTGATTCCTTGCATTATAGTACGCTTTCAAAAGAAGCTTATTTTGTTGCTCCAACCTTAATTGTCAATGGGAAAGACACTACGTACGCCAACCCAGGCAGTCAATATAATACAGTTACGAAAATTGCAAACCTCAAAGGACGTTCAACTGTAAAAACCGACGATTATATCATGATTGCCGACACGATGATTTATGACCCGCCCACCGAAATTGGGGTTGCCAATGGAAATATTGTGTTTTTATCTCGAAAAGATAAAGCCATTTTAACGGGTGATAAAGGGCGTTATTCAAAAAGAACGGGCGTTACCAGAGTATTTGGACACGCACTTTTGAAAAATATCATGGATAATGATACCCTCTTTTTGAATGCGGATACGCTGGTTTCTTTAGATAATAAAGAGACGAAAGTAAAGAAAATGTATGCTTACAAAAAGGTTTTAGTTTATAAGTCTGATATGTCGGCTAAGTGTGATTCTTTGAGTTATAATATGTCAGATTCCACGATTTACTTTTATCAAAAACCGATTCTCTGGAATAATAAAAACCAGTCTGAAGCTGATTCTATCAATGTTTTGTTGAAGAGAAACAAAATAAAAACGATGAATATGAAGGGTAAATCATTCGTAATTTCGATTGATACTTTGATTAATTACAACCAAATAAAAGGGCGAAAAATGCTCGTAAATTTTACGGACAGTTCAAGAATTGAGAAAGTAACGGTGGAAGGAAATGGCGAAAGCATCTACTATGCCATTGACGAAAAGAATACCGTCACGGGTATGAATCGAGTGCAATGCGGGAAGATGAACATCAATTTCAAGAAGAATAAAGTGAGTAAAATCGCTTTTATGGCTAAACCAGATGGACGTTTTATTCCTCCCAAAGAAATTAAAACGGATGATAAAGAATTGGATGGATTCCGTTGGAGAATTGCTGAAAGACCCACAAAAGAATCAATTATGAAAATTGTAGCTCCCCCTATTTTAGTAAAATTAACTATTGCTAAGAAAGATTCAGTCATCATAAAACCTGTTAAGAAAGAAGCGAAAAAAATACCGTTGAATAAAATTAAGAAAAAATTAAAGTCAAAACTTTGAAAATTGAACAATTTTAATATATTTTTGTTTAACCCTTTCAAAGAATAAGTGTTTGATTATCAGTCGGTAAGAAATAAAAGAAAATTTTATATTCACATTTACACAATAATTAACACTTTTTAAGAATCCTTAATGCAACCTTTTCCGTAGTTTTATGGTCTAATGATTATAAGTGATACCCTCGCACAGTTTTTGTATATTAAATTTCGCTGGAAATCAGTACTTAAAATAAAAAAATACTTGAAGAAAATATTTACAATGCAATGAAACCTATACTAAGAAATTCGCTGATGTTGTTGATGCTGACAGTCTTGCTGTCGGGCTTACAGACATCTGCCCAAACCGATAACCGGCATAAAAGCCGTTTGGAAATAAAGCCTAAAGCAAAGACCCTTTCGTCTTCTGTTTTATTTAAGAAAACATCATTTTCTTTTTTTCAGCCAACATTTTTATCTCTCGATAGAAATACCAATTACCAACGTTCAACCGTAATTAATCAATATTTTACTAATTCATTTTTGCTGCAACCTGTTAAAAATCAAGTCGTTAAAGTTGAATCACTTGGTATTCAGCCAGTTGCTAATCTTGTAGAAAAAGAAAATAAAGTAGAAGAATTCATCAGTTCAGAAGATAGATTGTTCTCAAATGATAAATTAACGGTTTCAAATATTTATCCTAATCCAGCTGATGACCATGCGGATATTGATTATGTGATTTCATCGCAATTTGGTGAAGCAAAAATTACATTTTACAACGTTTTAGGGAATGAAATGAAAGAAGAAGTTTTAGATAAAGACCAAAAGAGATTGAGAGTTTCAACAAAAGAATGGAACAATGGAATTTATCTTTATCAATTATCTTCAGAAGGTAAGTCGTTGGTTACTAAGAAGTTATTAGTGAGACATCAATAAAAACATTTTATATTTCGAATTTTAGAAGCTATGCCTTTTGGGGTATAGCTTTTTTGTGTGTACTACTAACAAATCATACAATTCCAAAACTTGCTCCACTACAGGCTTTTTATCATCATTTTCAATCACATAATCTGCAATTTTTAATCTCTCCTCTTCCGCAATTTGTCGTGCAATAATTGCGGCAATTTCTTGTTCAGAACGCTTGTCTCTTGCTTGTATTCGCTTGATTCTTAGGTCAACTGGCGCATTTACAACAATTACTTTATCGAATATATTGTTCTCCCCAGCGGCTTTCATTAAAGCGGCTTCGTAAAGAAGAAATGGGGATTTTGGGGATTTTTTTACCCACTCGTGTGCATCTTTATGTACACAAGGATGCACCAGTGAATTTAGTTTTTTGAGTAAATCTGGATTATTAAAAACTTGAGAAGCAACCCAAGCACGGTTGTATTCGTCCGCAGGGGTATATGCATTTTCGCCAAGAAGATTTTTGATTGATTTTTTTAAGGATATATCCTTATTAATTAAATATTTAGCTCGTGAATCCGCATCGTAAATTGGAATATTCATCGTTGAAAAAATCTTACAAATGAGGCTTTTCCCAGCGCCAATCCCGCCTGTTATGCCAATGATTTTTTGGGAGTTGTTTGTCTGAATCATGATTTTAATCTTACTACTCACATTTTCTATGTTACCTATCTTCTCTATGTGGTGATTGCACTATTTCAACAATTCCGCTACCTCAAAGCTCACAGTAACTCGGTCTTTATTGGCTTTAATTAAAGAATTTTTTGGAAGGGATAATTTTATCTCATCATCAAAGTTTTCTTGCAATCTTCGGGTGGGTACTTTTACTAAAATCGCACTTCCCATTTCATCTAAAACTGACTCGGGGCCTTGTAAAGTAATCGTTCTTGGATTCACGTTAATCAAACTCGTAATAACGTAACGGTCTTTTAATGAGATATTTGAGCTATCCACTTTTACGGTAAATTGCTTAGAGACTTTACGGTCAAATTCCAACTCGAAACGGTCGGCAACAACGTAATTTATTTTAACATCTTTAATATATTCCGACAATGAATCTGTTAAGGAACCTGTATTTAAAATTCTGGTTTTCAGTGGTTTACTGATTGAATATTTGATAGGCGTAATATCCAAGGCAAATGCTTTACGCAATAAATTCCAACCGTTTCCCGACACATTCACCGATATTTTTTCGGGTAAAGGTTGTGTGGGAATATACAGCGAATCGTTATACGAAAATTGGAGAGGAAATGATATTTTCTGAGAATAACCCTCTTTATTCAAGGCGTTCATAACCCAGAAAATGATGGCAGCCAAGAGACAAATAAAAATGGCTTTATAGTCGGTTTTTGAAGGGGCTGGTTTCATGGATTATTGTAAAAAGTTAAAAAGTTAAAGAGTTATAGAAGTTTCAAAACCTTTAAACTTCTATAACTCTTTAACTAATAAATAACTACTCTCCAATCTGAGCCGAAGAATCTTTTGAAATGGCAGTTTTCAAGAAAACCATTTTAATGCCCTTGCTTGAATCGACTTCTAAAACAACCGTTTTTTCACGAACAGATGAAATCGTACCGTGCAATCCACCAATAGTAATTACTTTGTCTCCCGCTTTTAATGAATCCACGTAAGCTTGTTGGTCTTTTGCCTTTTTTTGTTGTGGACGTATCATGAAAAAGTACATGATAACGAACATTCCTCCGATTAAAAATAATGAAGAAGCTCCGCCTCCGCCAAATCCTTGTAATAAAATACTATTGTACATGGTTAGTTTTTTGTTAAATTTTATTTGAAAATTACTTCTTAATCAATACCTCAATTTTGAAAGAAACCGTATTATCCGAAGGTTTTGTATTGGCATACGCCGTTACGGTTTTGTTTAATTTACCTTCTTTCCCTTTACTGTTAAATTTAACGGTAATAAATCCCCTTTCACCTGGAGCAACTGGTTCTTTTGAATACGAAGGCGTTGTGCAACCGCATGAAGCATTTACATTACTCAATACTAAGGGTATATTTCCCGTATTTTTGAAATTATAAACGTGCATAATGGTATCGCCCTGTGTAATCGTCCCCAAGTCAACCGAAGGCGTATCAATTGCCATGACTGGAAATTTGTCTGCAGTGGGTTGAAGTGCTTTTTGATTTTCTTCAATCGTTTGAGCATCCGTACGTTGCTTGTTTTCGCAAGCCGTAAATACGCAAACACAAAGTGCCAATATTACTAATTTTTTCATAGATTATTAAATCGTTTTTTGTTCGACATTCGATAAAATGGTGCTTTTGGATTTCAACTAAACGAATATCTAACATCCAAAACCAAACAGCGAAACTACGCTTTAGCTTTTATTTGGCTCATCATGGTTTCGACGTCTTCTAAAAGGCGTTCGGCTTTTTCACGGGCATCATTTACTACTTTTTTCCCTTCCGTTTTTGCCATTGTTTCAGGAATTTCTTTTCCCTCAATCAAGTCAGAAATCAAATTTTGCAATTGATCACGGTTTTTTTGGAGTTGGTAAAAAAGTCTATTGCGGGTGTTTTCACCTTTGTCGGGGGCATATAAAATTCCCAACACAGCACCAACGGCTGCACCTGTCATAAATGCCCAAAATGTTTTTGATGACTTATTCATGTCAATTATCAGTTTTCAGTAAGCAGTTATTAGTAAACCGTTACTTTAATTTGTTAAAAAAAATATTTGTAAGGAACTCAAAATTCAAATGTGTAATTTCCCCTAATCCCTATTTATTATCAATTAAACCACGTCCAGATTTTCTGATAACGCCTTCTTTTTGTAATTTTTGGGAAAGTACATCCAAAAGACCATTAATAAATTGTCCCGATTTTGGGGTTGAATAATTCTTTGCTAATTCAATATATTCATTAATTGAAACTTTCGTGGGAATGCTTGAAAAATTAATCATCTCGGCTAAACCCAATTTCAAAATTAATAAATCAGTCATTGCCAATCGGTCGCCGTCCCAGTTTTGTGTTTGGTCGATGATGATTTTTTCGTAATCTTCATCATTATCCAATACATAGTTGAAAAGATCCAAGAAGTAAACTTTATCATCTTCCCAATTCATGGCTAAAGGTTGTAATTCTAAATCCTCAACACCTATAATTTTGAATGTTTTGACCATCATACTCTTCAAAACCTCTCTATTTTCACCCCAATTTAAGTCTTTTTCTTCAAAATAATCGGTAACTATATGATGTTTTAAGATAAAAGTTTTAACCAAATAAATGACTAACGCTAAATCTTGTTCAAAAGTTGGTTCGGTAATACGAAGGTACGATTGGAATTCGGTATCAGGCAAGATGGCTTCCAAGAAAAGTTTTCGGAGAAAATTCTGTTCGTCAGTTGTCCAATTGACATTTTTACGAATGGACTCAGTTTCGAGTGTTTTTTGATTTTTAAGCGCAATTAATACGGAATTATTGGCTAGTCTGGCAGTTCTGAAATCAGTTTCAACTAAACGACGTTGTTCATCCCAAACGGCAATTTCTGTGATTTCAAGTAGCAATTGGAGCATTTTGAGATAAACATTGTAGATATTTTCTACTTCATTCACCATTGCATTCGTAATTCTATTTCTATCTCTTTTTACGGCATCACGATACATTAAAAGGGATTTTTTGGCAGCAACTTTAGATTCTGCGGGAATATCTTCATTGGCATCTTTCTTATGAAAAACTTCATCATAATGTATTTCAGAAAGTTTACGGAGCATATCTAATTTAATAATTTGTTCCTCTTTAGGAATCATTAAATCAAGATTGGGTAGGAAAGATTCGGCAATAATGTCGTTGTAATGTTGATAATCAGCACGTTCCGCTGTGCGGAAGGCGTATAGGTTTTGGAAAGCCTTAGTTCGGAGAAGTCGTCTGTTTACCATCGTGTGTATGAAAGAACGTTTTTTGGTTGCTTTAAATTTTATACAAAATTAGTATTTTTTTAAGAAAAAGAGGGCGTTTCGTGTAAAAAGATTGTTTTATTAAAGGAAATTTGTAAACCTTATCCTAAAATAATCTTTTGCTCGGGTTGATATTTTTTTTTAAATTGCACAAACTAAACATTAAAAATCATGGTTGCAACAGAAGGAACAAATGAAGTAATTGACACGTTCAATATTATATGAAATACCTAAAACATCTCAACAAATATTTTCTCACGTATAAATGGTACTTAATTTTGGGTACAATTTTCACCGCCGTTTCCAATTTATTTGGGGTAGTTCCCGCTCAAATTGTGCGATATGCCCTTGATTTAGTCAAAGAAACCATCGATTTATACTTCCTTTTTGAAGGCTTCAAACTCCAAACTTCCGTGTATGAATTCTTTGCTTTTTCAATTCTGTTATACGGATTGATGATTTTGGTATTAGCCTTGCTGAAAGGAGTGTTCCTATTTTTAGTTCGCCAAACTTTAATTGTGATGTCTCGGCACATTGAATTTGACTTGAAAAATGAGATTTATCATCATTATCAAACACTTCCACTGAGTTTTTATCGCAAAAATAATACGGGAGATTTGATGGCTCGAATATCGGAAGATGTCAATAAGGTAAGGATGTACGTTGGTCCTGCTATCATGTACGGACTGAACTTGATTACGGTGTTCATTCTCGTGATTTGGTATATGCTTTCGGTGAATCAAAAATTGACTTTGTGGGTGCTTTTGCCCGTGCCATTTTTATCGTTTAGTATTTATTTTGTAAATACGATAATCATGCGAAAATCGGAGCAAATTCAAGCCAATTTGTCAAAGATTTCGACTTTTACGCAAGAGGCTTTTTCGGGAATTAGGGTTTTGAAATCATTTGTACAAGAAGAACCTTCAACGATTGCTTTTACGAAACAAGCGAATGTTTACCGTGAAAAGTCGTTGGATTTGGTGAAAGTAGATTCATTATTTTCACCTTTGGTATCGGTTTTAGCTGGTTTAAGTTCGGTAATTGTGGTCTATGTAGGGGGTTTAGAAGTAATGGCTGGACGGTTGACTCCAGGAAGTATCACTGAGTTCATCATGTACGTGTATATGCTCACGTGGCCCATGATTGCCTTAGGCTGGACAGCTTCACAAATTCAACGGGCGGCGGCTTCTCAACAACGGATTAATGAGTTTCTGAATATTAAAACAGACATTGTTTCTGAACAAAATATTAGCAAGGAAATTGAAGGTGATATTGAAGTCAAAAATGTTCATTTTGTCTATCCAGATTCCGGAATCGTGGCTTTGAAAGACTTTTCAATGAAGGTTTCAGCGGGTGAATCCGTGGCAATTTTGGGTACAACAGGTTCTGGAAAAAGTACGATTGCTAATCTTTTATGCAGAATGTATGACGTTTCGGAGGGAGAAATAAAAATTGATAAATTACCCATTAAAAATTTGAATGTCAATGGTTTACGTGCTCAAATTGGTTACGTTCCCCAAGATGTTTTCTTGTTTTCAGATTCCATTCGAAATAACGTAAAATTTGGGGACGATGAAATGACCGAAGCTCAAATTATCCAAGCCGCCAAAGATGCAGATTTGTATGATAATGTGATTGATTTTCCAGAAGGATTTGATACTGTTTTGGGTGAACGTGGTGTTACGCTTTCGGGCGGGCAGAAGCAACGCCTTTCAATTGCCCGTGCGATTGCTCGTGAACCAAGAATTTTGATTTTGGATGATTGCCTTTCGGCGGTTGATACCAAAACCGAAAATCAGATTTTGAATAACCTTCAAGGTATTATGAAAGGTCGTACTTCGGTGATTATTTCGCACCGTGTTTCTTCGGCAAAATTGGCGGATAAAATCATCATGTTGGATGATGGATATATCGTTGAACAGGGAACACACGAAGATTTGATGGAGGCGAATGGCGTTTATCGGGAGTTGTATGATAAGCAGATGTCGGTGGAAGAAGTTTAAATCTAACCTAAAATAATATGAAGAAAACACTTATTCCTAATTCAATTATACTTTTTAGTCTCATTTATTTAACCATTATGATATGGGGTTTTATATCAACGGGAAATAGAATTGGCTTCTTATTTTATGCAGTTGTTTTAGCTATCTTCTCTATTGTATTTATTTATGAAAGAGATAAATTTGCTTGTATTCTAAAGATAGAAGACTACAGATTAAAGTTTAAATATATCTTTCCCAATATAAAGAATGTTGAAATAGATTTGTACAAAATACACGGTGATATAACCCTAAAAAGATTTCATGGAAGAGATTTTGCAGGAGGATTTCCAACTTTATCAAATTACCTTAATTACAGATGGTATTTCTCTGCTGATAGATATGAATTAGAATTTTGGTATGAGGGGAAACTTAAAATAGTCCCTTTTCAAGCTAATATAATCGGTTTAAAATCTTTTTTAGATTCGGTTATTTACCATGCAAACGTCATCAATAAAGGTGAAATCCGTTACAATAAAAGCAATTTGGGAAAAGCTGAATTAGTAACGGAATTATCAACTTTGGCTATAAAATTACTGATAAAATCGTAGCATCAGTCCAATATCTTACTACTCAATCTCAACAATTCAATCTCCGTAATTTTTGCATTGAATTCTGATTCAATTAAACGAGTTTCAGCGGCTACGGCATTGCGTTGAACCTCACGAAGTTCATACGCCGTTGAATTTCCTACTTTATATCTTTCAAAAGCAATATCAATGTTTTGACGAGCAATTTTGTAATTTTCAGTCTCTAATTGAATCAATTCCAAGGCATTTTTATAACTCAAAAATGTTCTTTCCAAGGCCGTATTTAATTGATTTCTAAGGTCGCCTTCTTGATAATTCGCTATTTCCTGACCAATTTTGGCATTTTGAATTTTTTGTTTTTGATTGTAGCCATCAAATATGTTGATGGAAGCTCTCAATCCGTAGTTGAAAGCAAAACTTTGTAGAGATTTTGTGGCTTGCGGTTGTCCAGCACCACTGTTAGTAGAGTTATAATTATAGCCAGTCAGCAAGTCGATTTGTGGATACTGAGCCGCTTTTTGAAGTTTCAAGTCCAATTCTGCCAATCGTTTATTTTGCTCCGCTAATACTAAAGAAGGATTCTGTTTTAAGGTAGCCTCCCGAAGAATTTCGAGCGAAAGATTTTTATCATAAACGATGGTATCAAGCGTATTAAATTCTGTCTGTAAATTCCTGATTAACAAAGAATTAAGGTTTATTTTTGAACTTTCTAATGCCTGTTCCTGAGCTATCAGAGCGGCCCTATCTTCATTAAAATCCACTTGTGCTGAAAGAAAGTCCACTTTTGAGCCTTGTCCAACTTCGTATCTATCTCTTGAAAGTTTCAGTCGATCATTTGAAATATCTAAGCCTTGTTTTAAATTTTTCACCCTTCTTGATTGCCGAATAATGTCATAGTAAGCATTACTAACTTGAGCAATTGAGTTTTCGATGGTACTTTCTAACTGCGTAACCGTGGTTTTTTGTAATTCACGCAAACGGTCACGAGCCACAAACATTCCTAAGCCATCATACAAGGTCCAAATGGCATTTACTCCGGTAGCACCATTATTATTGAGTACGTTTGAGCGTTCGATAGTAGGAAAGGTTGCATCGAAAGGTTGAAGGGTTAAACCATTAACAGAGTAATTTTTATTAATACTCCCCGTCACAGTTGGTAACATTCCAGCATTACCAGCCGTGTTATTATTTTCGGCAATTTTTTTGCTACTTTTCGCAATTTTAATGGAATATGTATTCTCCAAAGAAATTTTTATGGCTTCCTCGTGCGAAAGAATTCCTTGGGCATCGACGTTATAAACAAGTAAAAATAATGATAAAATTAGAGGCAGTTTCATTTTTAACAATGGTTTTGTTGATGTTATTTTCGCTTTTTGCCAATACCCATAAAAGGCTTCCATTCCTTGTTTTCAGGCTTTGAATAGACTTTTTTCTTCTTACTATCTTTGTCTAAATTTCCTGCATTATTAGGAATTGATTGATTTACCACGATTTTTCTTTCCTCAAATTCTTTACCATTCAATCCTTTAATGGCGGCTTTTGCTTCTTCCTCATTTGGCATTTCAACAAAGGCAAAACCTTTATTTTGACGAGTAAATTTATCTATTACAATTTTGGCAGAATGTACTTCTCCGAATTCTCCAAAAATTTCTACCAATGTTGAATCCTTCCATTTGAAAGGAATACTACCTACGTATATATCCATTTTTTTATTATTTATTGATTTACAAAGGTAGTAATTAGGGATTAGTTTTTAGGGAATGGGATTAGTTTTTATTGATAAATGAATGGGGAAGTCATTTATTGGTAATTACTGGTTCAAGTCTCCAGACTTAAATCACTCAGGGTGTCTACCTTCAAATCGTATATAAAAATGCAATTTCTATTTCATCAATCTTTTCCAATCGCCCAAGAACTTTTGAAGTAATACTCTGCCTAAATTCTAATTCAATCACACATTGATTATCAAATTGTTGATTTTTTATTTTTAAGCCAAAATCCTTCACCACTTTCATGATATCGTTCATCTGAACGTATCCAAAAGTCACTTGATGAACGTCATTGATTGTTTTTTCGATGATTTCAGCGTTGATTAGCGCTTCTTCGGTAGCGGACTTATAAGCGTTTATTAAACCTGGAACGCCCAATAAAGTACCGCCCCAATAACGGACAACTACGACCAAAATATTCGTAATTTCTTTCGATAAAAGCACGTTCAAAATAGGACGACCAGCTGAGCCGGCGGGTTCACCATCGTCATTAACTCTGAAATTAGTTCTGTTTAAACCTATGCGATAGGCATAACAAAAATGAACCGCTTTGAAGTGTTCCTTTCTAAGCGGTTCAATGATGTTTTTTATTTCAGATTCATTTTCAAAAGGATAGGCAAAAGCTAAAAACTTACTGCCTTTGTCTTTGAAAAGCCCTTCTGTGGGAGATTTTATTGTTTTGTAAGTATCCATTTATTTTTAGGTATGCGTTATGAAGTCGTAGGGTATGAGGTAAAAAATACAACAACAATTAAATTTAGCTTCCAACAAAGCTACGATTTAATTTTTTTTACCTCATACCTACGACCTTATACCTAAAACTAATACTTAAACACCTTCTTCCCTGCCATCACTTCCTGTGTTTTGGTGTCAAAAGTAACTTTTTCGCCCGTTTTGTAGGCGGCATTTGCCATGATATTTGCAATAGAATGTTGGTATCCAGCCTCAATTGGAGCATTTGGCGTTTTGCGTGAGCGTACACAGTCCATCCAGTTTTTAATGTGAGCCGTTGTTAATTGGTCATATCCCGTATTGGCATTTGTCTCAATTTTAGTTACATCACTCAACTTCATCTTGGGTAATAAATTGGCTTGCAATCCCATTGCTTTTGCTTCCCGATCGCCCATTCCGCCTGTTGGAGAAATTTCGTTAGTGTCCAAATTAATCATACCACCATTCGAGTAGTACAACTCCTTCGTATCACCCGCTCCGTTAGAAAAACGACTGGTGAACTGTACTTGAAAACCTGTCGTCAAATCATCCAGAGGGCCATAATCAAAAACTACGGTCATAGTATCGGCATTTTTACGACCGTCTTTCCACTGATATATTCCGCCATTGGCTACTGCACTTCGTGGGTGAGGCAATCCCGAAAACCAGTGAACCGTATCAATTTGATGCGACATCCACTGACCAGGAATTCCTGAAGAATAAGGCCAGAAAAGTCTGTATTCCAAGTATTTACGTGGGTCAAAAGTATCGGCGGGACGGTTTACTAAAAAGCGTTTCCAGTCAATGTCTGACTCTTTTAAATCTTTGGTTAAAGCAGGTCTTCTCCAACGTCCAGGTTGATTGACATTCCATACCAATTCCACCATCACTATTGGTCCAAATTTGCCCGACTTAATAAAATCTTCTGCTGCAAAATAGTTTGCACCACTTCTACGTTGAGAACCAATTTGTACGATTTTGCCCGATTCTCTTACCGCTTTTAATACCGCACGATTATCCTCCATTGTTTCGGCAAGTGGCTTTTCTACGTAAGCATCACAACCGCCTCTAACTGCCTCAATGGCATGAGAAGCGTGTTGAAAATCAGCCGTTGAAAGCATTACTGCATCCACAGATTTAGAAGCGTATAGTTCGTCATTATTACGAAAAACTTTTACGTCAGAGCCTAACTCTTTGTCAATGAATGCTTTCCCTTCATCACGACGACGATTCCAAATATCCGATACCCCAACCATTTCAAAATTCATTTCTTTCTGAAATTGTTTGAATGGAGGAATATGTGATGACCTAAAACGGTCAGAGAAACCTACGCAGGCAACCCGTACACGGTCATTTGAGCCAATGATTTTGGCATAAGATTTTGCGGAGAAACCCGTGGCTAAACCCGCTAAAACTGTACTTTTTACAAACTCTCTCCTTGTTGTCATTGTTAATAAGAATTTTACTGTAAATATTTTATTTCAATTCCTTAATTTTAATATTTTTAAACGAAACATTATTTCCGTGGTCTTGCAAAAGGATATGTCCTTTATCGCCCGCTCCGAAACCTTTGAATTTTTCGTATTTACTTCTTGCTACCAGAGCATCAAAAATATTGCTTTTACGCTCATATTCGAGCACTTTAAAGCCATTTAGCCAATGTTGAATAATGTTATTTGGCATCGCAACAACCCTTGCCTGATTCCACTCACCAATTTTTCTTTGGAAACGTTTGTCTAATTTATACGAAGGAATTAAATCATATAAACTCGCCATTGTACGATTGCCAGCTGCTCCTAACTTGGCGTCGGGATGTTTTTCGTCGTCTAAAACTTGGTATTCTAACCCAATACCAGATTTCCCACCCGAATCAAAATCTTCGTTTACGAAATATTTTACGCCTGAATTTGCACCGTCTGTAAGTTTAAATTCAAAAGTCATCTCAAAAGCTCCGTATTGGTCATTTGTTACGATGTCGTTGCCCGTTTCAGAACCGTTCGATAAGGCAATATTGACTTCTCCATTTTGAACCGACCAACGGTTTTCGGGCATTTTGTCTCCGTGAACTGCTCGCCAGCCGGTGTAATCTTTTCCGTTGAATAATAATTTTACGCCTTGAGCTTTTTCTTGGTCAGATAAAGTGTTTAACGTCAAATTAATAACGGGAATATTGTCGGTTGGTCTAGGTTTCATATCCGCCCCTGTCTGGATTCGGATATTTTTCCAACGAATTTGCATTCCCTCCGTCATGGTTGCATAAATAGCATGAACTTGAAGAGCAATAAAACCTTTAGCAGTCATATCATCTACTAAATTTGATACTGGAACATCATTTACCCAGGTGCGAATAATATTTCCAATTGCTTCAACTCTGTACTTATTCCATTGTCCATTGCGTTTAAAAGCCATTTTCCCTGCTGGGTTAATGTTTGGAATGTACAACCAATCACGACGACTTTCGTCATAAATTCCACCCGACCAAGCACGGTCAGAGGGGTCAACTTCTACTTGATAGCCGTGAACTGTTCCATTTTTATAATCTGGTTTTGAAAGACTTCTAAACTGGATTCCAGAGTTCATTCCTTCGGCTACGTTTAGTTCGAGTTCGAGGATAAAATCACCGTAATCTTGTTCGGTTGCTAAAAATGAATTGGGCGTATCTTTTACAGTTGTACCCACGATTTCACCATTTTTAGCTTCATATTTGGCTTTTCCACCTAATTGTTTAAAGCCATTTAGCGTTTTTCCATCAAAAAGATTCGTCCACTGTTCCTTTTGAGCAAAGGTTTCGGCCGATAAAATGGTGAAGATTAATAAGAGACTTATCGTTTTTTGTTTCATAAGAATTTCTGAAATATTGATTTATTGGAAAAAGACGAAGATGATATTTTTATACTTGATTTCAAATGGCTATCTTCATAGATTATTAAGCACAACAATAAAGATAATTTTGCCACCAAGATATCCTTTCTAAAAAAGGTAATTAAAGAATTTTATTAACTTTTACTTTGCGTGCCAGTGTCTGAGTGGCAAAACTCATCATCAACCCAACAATTCCATGAAAAAAATAGTAATCCTGCTTCTTTTTGCCACTCAGATTTTCGCTCAAAAATTTACTAAAACTGAAATTACTCGTTTTCAGCAACAAGCTAAAAAAGTTGAGATTATCCGTGATACCTGGGGCATTCCACACATCTACGGAAAGTCGGATGCTGATGCGGTTTTTGGTCTATTATACGCTCAATGCGAAGACGATTTCAAGCGTGTAGAAATGAATTATATCGAAAAATTAGGAAGACTTTCTGAAATTAAAGGGGAGAAAGAATTATACAACGATTTACAAATCAGATTATTAATTGATTCCGTTGATGCCATTGCCGATTATAAAAAAGCCGAACCGTGGTTAAAGAAATTACTCAATGCCTACGCCGACGGAATTAATTTTTATCTCCATAAACACCCCGAAGTGAAACCAACTTTATTGACTCGTTTTCAGCCTTGGTATCCACTTTTATGGACGGATGGCAGTATCGGAGCGATTTCGACGGCGGATATTTCTAATGATGAAATCAAGAAATTTTATTCGGGGAATCAATTGGAAGGAATTTCAAAAAGCAAAACTTCTAATGCTTCAGCAGTATTTGGAGATTACCAACAAACAGGCTCAAATGGCTTTGCGATTGCTCCTTCAAAAACAGCTTCGGGCAATGCCATTTTGTACATCAATCCGCACGTAACTTTCTATTTTCGTCCAGAAGTACAAGTGGTTAGCGAAGAAGGTTTGAACGCTTACGGCGCAGTTACTTGGGGGCAGATGTTTGTTTATCAAGGATTTAATCAATATTGTGGTTGGATGCACACCTCAAGCAACGTGGACGTAGCGGATATGTACGCCGAAAAAATCGTGAAGAAAAATGATAAAATTTTCTACGAATACAACCAGAAATCACGCCCCGTAACGCAGAAAAACGTCACACTCAAATACCTCGAAGGTGGCAAATTAATTGCGAAAAACTTCACTACGTATTACACGCATCACGGGCCAGTAATGGCCAAAAGAGACGGGAAATGGATTAGTTTAAGGTCGTATAATCGTTCGATGACGAGTTTAGTTCAGTCTTGGAAACGTACCAAAGCCAAAGGTTTTGACGATTATAAAAAAGTGATGAATTTGAAAGCAAATACCTCCAATAATACCGTTTTTGCGGATACTAAAGGAAATATTGCTTATTGGCACGGCAATTATGTACCTGTGCGAGACACCAACTATAATTGGGGCAAAGTAGTTGATGGCACGACCTCAAGAACCGAATGGAAAGGTTTGCACGCCGTTGATGAAACCGTGCATAGTTATAATCCAGTAAATGGTTGGCTACAAAACTGTAATTCAACACCTTACACGGTTGCGGGAGAAAATAGCCCTAAACGAGCCAATTTTCGCCCCTACATGGCGCCCGATGGAGAAAATTTCAGAGGAATTAATGCCGTGAGAGTATTGAGCAGAGACGAAGATTATACCATTGAAAAAGTGATTGCGGCGGGTTATGATACGTATTTATCAGCTTTTGCCATTTTGATTCCTGCCATCACGAAGGCATTTGAAAAAGTGCCACCAAACGATACTTTATACCAAGCCTTAGCAGAACCAATTGCGACGTTGAAAAACTGGAACTATTACTCTTCGGAAAATTCTGTATCGACAACTTTAGCCATTGAAACGGCACAAAAATTAAATACGCAAATTACCAAAGTTTACATAGAACAAGGCGAAACCGACCAAGTAGAAAGCACCAAACATTTTGCCGCCAATGCCACCAAAGAAGATTTATTATTACCCCTTTTAAAAACCGTTAATGAGCTAAAAAGCAAATTTGGTACTTGGCAAAAACCGTGGGGAGAACTCAACCGTTTTCAGCGACTTACGGGAGAATTTCAAGAAAAATACGATGATAGCCAAGCGAGTTTACCCGTAGGTTTCGCATCGGCTTTATGGGGTTCGTTGCCATCTTTCAACAGTCGATATTATGGTACGGAAAAACGTTACGGATTGGGTGGTAACAGCTTTATTTGCGCCGTAGAATTTGGTAAAAAAATCATCGCAAAATCCTTATTAGCAGGTGGCGAAAGTGGCAATAAAAACTCCAAACACTTCACCGACCAAGCCCTCATGTACACGCAAGGAAAATTCAAAGATGTGCTATTTTATAAGGAAGATGTATTGAAAAATGTGGAGCGGAGGTATTGGGTTGGGGAGTGAGTTGCTGCATAATAACTATAAAAGGAGGAGGCAAATTCTACTTATCGGGTAATTCTGCAAAAGCCAGAGGAATATCTATTACGAATTTACAAGGCAAACCCGTTGAATTTGCACTGCCAACAATATTAGTGAAGTTGGCGACTGAAAGTAATAAAGTATTTACTTATTAGGTAGGTTTTAGCTATTCGGAGGTAAAGGGATGAAGCACTTTCACAAGAACACAATTAGTGTAATCTTAGTCACAAATCCAAAAAGGCCGAATCCACTTTCACAAGAAGATTCGGCTTTTCATTTCCCAAGGAATTCATCTTATAAACAACTTTTCCTATGCTAACAACGTTTTTCTTTAAATCAACAAATCATGAAAATGGAAAAATTCATTCTTGCCTTCGCAACCTTATTGAGTACACTATCCTGTGATTCTTCCAAAGATGGTACTAATGGGGGTACAAATCCAACACCAGTTGGTGATAATATTACGCTAACCCAAGAAACGGTTTTCTCCAACCGTGGAATTATTTGGGGTTTTGAATTTCTGCCTAATGCTGATATAATTTTTACCGAAAAATTAGGAAAAATGAGCATTTATTCTGGTGGAAAAATTACTGAATTATCGGGAGTTCCCAACGATATAAACACCGAATCGCAAGGTGGATTGTTAGACATTTGCTTGCATCCAGCTTATGCAAATAATGGTTTAGTTTATGCCAGTTATTCAAGCTCTGTGGGTGGAAAAGGGCTTTTGAATTTAATTAGATTCAAAATTGAGGGGAATTCACTCAAAAATGTGGAAAATATTTTCAAATCTTCCGCTACCAATCAATGGAAGGGACATTATGGCAGTAGGATTGTTTTTGATAAAAGCGGATTCTTATACTTGTCAATTGGAGAGGGTGGTTCAACTACTTACGGAGGAGAAAATTCGCCTAATATGAATGCTCAAAACGTTAAAGAAGCATGGGGAAAAGTACACAGAATGACGGACTCTGGAGGAATTCCAACGGATAACCCAATTTTAGCGGGAAACACTTCCCCTTCAACCGTTTTTTCCTACGGACACCGAAATCCGCAAGGCCTTATCCTGAATACTGATACGGGTGAAATTTGGGAAACCGAACATGGTCCCAAAGGTGGCGATGAACTAAATTTAATTCAAAAAGGGAAAAATTATGGTTGGCCCTTGGTCTCTAATGGCGTTAATTATGATGGAAATTCCATTTCGGTTTCGCACAATAGAACTGGTGTTGAAAATCCTAAATATTCTTGGACACCTTCCATTGGTGCTTGCGGATTGGCCTACGTTTCTTCTGATAAATATGGTTCTTGGAAGGGGAGTTATATTGCGGGAGGTTTAGCGCTCAGAAATCTTTCAAGAGTAGAAGTAAATGGTTCGGACGTTAAGCCAACTACCATCATGGAAAATACTGGAAGAGTTAGAGATGTGAAAATGGGACCCGATGGTTATTTATATTTATCCATTGAAAGCCCTGGAAGAATTGTGAAACTTTTATCGAAATAATTTTACCTATTCTTGAATAGTAAAAGTCGATTCTACTTTTTGAGAAGTAAATTCGGCTTTTATTTTCCATGACAATAATTTTCCTATAAATACAAGACCCTCTTATCCACCACCGCAGGTAACGGCCCTTTGGTTACCAATTTCAGAGCCGCTAAATTCCCCCCTGCATTGGCACAAATTTCTACCGATTTTCCTTCTGTCAAAGCGGTCAAAAAACCTGCCCAAAAAGCGTCTCCTGCTCCTGTTGCATCAATTACGTCAATTGGTTTTACGACCAAATAAATTTTCTTTATGCCCTTTTCGTAAGAAATCGTTGAGCCGTCGCCTCCTTTTGTAAAGCAAACTAAATCGGCTCCCATTGCGTGAAAATCTTGGATTACTTGCTCTTCTGAAACCTTTTGTCCGTAAATTCTCTCAGCATCGTCTTCGCTCAATTTTACCAAAGCCTTGTGCGAACAATACGCTGAAATCGTCTCCCAAGCCTGTTTCCTGTCTGGCCAAATTTGGGAAGCATAATTGGCATCCAAACTCACTCGACAACCCAAATTGTTGGCTCTTTTTGCCGCATCCACAATGGCAGATTGGGCTGGGTCTTGGCTCAAAGCAAAGCAAGTAGTATGAAAAATGGCTGATTCTGCCAGTAAATTATCTGGAATATGATGCGACTGAATCATACGGTCTGCTGTGCGGTAAGCGATAAAATCAGGCGTACCTTGCGTACGAGACACGATGACAATACTCGTGGGTTGGGATTCGTCGGTGGCAATATGGCTAATGTCGATGCCCGTTTTGGCTACTTCATTTTTTAAGAAAATGCCTAAATTATCATTGCCAACGCAAGAAACGATGGCAGAACTCATGCCCAAACGAGCCATATTTGCCGCCATATTGGCTGGACTTCCACCTTGAAAACGCTCAAAAGCAGCAGTATCCAAAATACTATTCTGAATTTCAGTCCCGATAACATCAACTAATAATTCCCCAACGGAGAGCATTGCATATTTTTTCATGTATTGATACAAAAATGGTTTGTTTATGACTGCAAATTACCGATAAATTCGTTAAATTGAATATACATTTACTAACCTTTCGGAACACATTTCGGAATTACAATATATCAATATGAAAAATTTATCCAAATTACTTTTTGCATTTCTGTTTTTGACGAGCTCATGGGCTTATTCATTTCCCAAACCAAAGCCTCAAAAAGCTAAAATTGTGGACGAAGTAACGCTTCGCAAAAAAGCCGATGTATTGGCTCACAAATTTATCATCGTTGATGGCCACGTAGATTTACCTTATCGTTTGAATGGCAAAATGGAAGACGTTTCTGTGCAAACCACAGGAGGTGATTTTGATTATGTTCGGGCAAAAAAAGGTGGACTTTCTGCCCCTTTTATGTCGATTTATGTACCCGCAAATTTGCAACAGAAAAAAGGTTTTTCAAAGGCGCTGGCAGATTCGTTGATTGATTTAGTCGAAAATTTAACCAAACAATATCCTGATAAATTTGCCTTAGCAAAAAGCCCGCAAGATGTAGAAAAAAACTTCAAAAAAGGCTTGATTTCTTTCCCAATGGGCATGGAAAACGGCTCGCCAGTAGAAAGTAATTTGGCGAATTTAAAGCACTTTTATGATAGAGGAATTCGCTACATTACGCTTTGTCACGGAGAAGATAATTTTATTTGTGATACTTCTTACGATACCACCAATACTTGGCGAGGACTTAGCCCGATTGGTCGGCAAGTGGTCAGAGAAATGAATCGTTTGGGCATTATGTTGGACTGTTCGCATATTTCGGATGATACATTTGCCCAAGTCGTTGCCTTGTCGAAAGCTCCAGTAATTGCCTCTCATTCGTCTTGTCGCACGTTTACGCCTGGATTTATCCGAAATGCGCCCGATGATTTGATTATTAAAATGGCGAAGAAAGGAGGCGTAATTATGATAAATTATTCTTCGATGTTCTTGGATTCAGTTTCCAATAAAACCAACGAAATCAAGCGTTTACATTTAAAAGCTTGGCAAAAAGAACATAACCTAACGTCAGATTCTCCGCAAGCACGTGCTTATGAGGCAGAATATTCAAAAGCTCATCCAACGCCCTTAACAACGGTAGAAAAAGTAGCCGACCACATCGACCACGTTAAGAAAATTGCGGGTATTAATCACGTAGGTTTAGGGTCAGATTTCGATGGTGTTGGGCCAACCTTACCCGAAGGTTTGAAAGATTGTTCACAAATCCCAAATTTGATTTATGTGTTGTTGAAAAGAGGATATACTGATGAGGAAATTGAGAAGATTTGCAATAAAAATGTTTTTCGGGTTTGGAATAAAGTAGCGGAGGTAGCTAAAAATTTTAATCAGTAGTTTTACCTAAAATTGCCTCACAAAAAAGGCGTTCAAAGTTAATTTGAACGCCTTTTTAAAGTTTAGTCTCAACTAATTACTCAGCATCTTTATCCTGACTTGGCAAAGTGTAAGTGAATTTATTTTCGATAAATTCATCAATTGCCAAAGAGGTTGGTTTTGGTAAACGCTCGTAGAATTTTGAAATTTCGATTTGCTCACGGTTCTCGAAAATCTCTTCTAAATTATCAACCGAAGAAGCAAAATCAGACAATTTATTGTTCAATTCTTCTTTCGATTTCAAAGCAATTTGTCTTGCTCTTTTTGAAATAATTGCTACTGCTTCGTATGTATTGCCACCAGCGATTTCTGCTAATTCAGCTACGTTTCTGGTAATGATTGATGGATTTGTTGCCATTTTGTTTGTATTTGGTTTTAGGTAATTATAGTCTCTTTTTTAAGCAATTAGACGGATATAAATCTAATAACTAATTATTGATAACTACAAACTGCCTACTGTTTATCTGCTGCCCCAACTTTGACAGTATTTGATTTTTCTTTGTCACGCAAAGCTTTATAATCGGCTTCTAATTTTGCAATTCTATCACTTTCTTTAATACTCACATCATATAATTTCTCTGCTTTTTTCAAGAAATTACTCTGAGGATATTTATCAACCAAAAGTTGATAATAAGTAATAGCCTCATCAAAACGCTCTTTTTGCTTACTTTCAATCGTACTTTGTGCCAAATTATACTGAGCTTGCACCTTCAAATAAGCCATTTCTTCGTTGTAATTAGAATCTGGATATTCTTTCTGAAAGTTATTAATTTCAATGACCGCAGATTTTAAAGTAGCCACATTAAAAGCACTCGTTTTCAAATATAACTTTGCCTTTTCATAGCCTTTACGCTCCAACTTTACCCGCAAAGATTTAATAATATCCGAAGCTTCTTCTCTAAATTTACTATCAGGATTGTTATTAATAAAACTTTGTAACTCGTTTATGGCCGTAATCGTTCCACTTTGGTCAAGATTGAAGTCGGGCGAGTTTTTATACAACGAATACGCCGACATATAAACGGCTTCTTCATAATATTCACTACGAGCAAAAGTTTCAGCAAAACGCTTGAAATGAAAATTTGCTGTTTCGTAACTTCCCGTGTGATAATCACAATAGGCTTGATAGAAAGTAGCGATTTCTTGCTGGTCTGTTCCCGTCAAAATTGGCAATAATTCCTCAAAAAGTATGCTCGCTTTGTCGTATTGACCTTTTTTGAAGTATCTAACGGCGGCTGCGTATTTTTTCTTTTCGTCAGTCATTTTTCTGACTTTCTCGAAGTTACTACAAGCGGCTAAGGTTACTGCAAAGAGTATAAATAATATAAATCTATTCGTTTTGTACATAAGGATGCAAAGTTAAGGTTTTTTTGGTAGATTGAAAATCAAGCCAGTAACTATTATCAAATTTCGTAATTAAAACGCTGAAAACAGGAAGAGTAACATGAAGTTTAACAAAATTTAACATGAATAATTTAGGTTTTAGATTTCTGGTGTTAAATTTTAGCAATTCATGTAGCCAATTCAGTATTTTTATTGAATCTCTAAATCTCAATCTTTAAAACCCACCACCTTTTTTGGAAAGATGAGCAGACTTTTTTAATTTTCGTGAGAACATAAACAAGTTTACTAAAAAGATGAATTCAGGAAGTCTTAAATCTCGCCTTTTTGTTGGGCTCATCATGGCAGCTATTGCCTTATTTTCGTATTTTTCTAAAATGCAGGTGAATCCAATTACGGGTAAAAGCCAAGCCGTAACGATGACTCCGCAACAGGAAATAGCCACGGGTTTGCAATCTGCACCACAAATGGCGGCCGAATTTGGGGGTCTTTACGAAGGACAAAAAGAGCAAGATTTGGTTAAAACGGTGGGAATGAAAGTGGTAGATAATTCGGATGCCGCAAAATCTGAATACCAATTTAATTTTCACTTACTCGCTGATCCTGAGACGATTAATGCCTTTGCTTTGCCAGGAGGACCGATTTTTATTACCGTAGGATTATTGAAAAGACTCAAGACTGAAGACCAATTGGCGGGTGTTTTGGGACATGAAATTGGACACGTGATTGGCCGACATTCTGCGCAACAAATGGCAAAAGATCAACTTACCAACGGACTTTTAGGAGCCACCGTAGCCGCTACGTCCGACCCGTATAATCCCAATAATTCAGGAGCGATTGCTCAATACGTGGGTAAAATGATAACCATGAAATATAGTCGTTCAGATGAATTGGAAGCGGACAAATTTGGTATAAAATATATGATAGAAGCAGGATATAATCCACAAGAAATGGTTGAGGTGATGGAAATTTTGAAAGCCGCTTCGGGTGGTGCCGACCGTCCTTCAGAGTTTCAAAGTACACATCCAGATCCTGAACACCGTATCATCGAGATTAAAAAGGCATTAGAACAGTATAAAAAGACTGGTAAACTGGAGTGGTAGGTAAGAAGGAAGGCTTCGCTCAAAGCCAAATCTTCCTTCTTACCTACCAATTTTTCTTAATGCCCATTCGACATTTTAATTTCAGTTGAATTAGAAATTTTTCCTGACTTCATTAACATCGTTGCCCCCGCCGCAATCAACAAGAAGACTGCTCCAAAATAAATAGCATTTACAGGCTCTTTATTTAGCAAAGAATTAAAAATTTTACCAAATATTAGCGAATATATCAACATGGGAATAACAATCATCATATTTATTATTCCCATATAAACTCCATAACGTTCTTTTGGTATGTCATTAACAATGAGTAAATATGGAACCCCCATCATACTTGCCCACGCAATACCAAAACCAATTAGCGGAACGAGCATTAAGTATTTATTTTCGATGGATGGAAATATAAAGAGTGCTAATGCAGCTATAATCAAACAAGTAACATGAACCCATTTTGCCCCATATTTTTTGGCAAATCCTACCAATAAAAATGCGGATAGGAATGTGATAACGTTTGTAAAAGAACTTACTGCACCGCCCCATTGCACTGCTTCTTTATACATTTCGTTGGCGACACTACTATCCGAAGTCCTAAAAACAGATTTTGCAATAGTCAAATCTTTATAATCCCAATAGCACTTTAAAGCGAACCATTGAAACATATATACCATAAACAGTTGCCACATCGTTTTTGGCATATCTTTAATTGCATTAAAAATTTCGATAAAAGGAGAAAATAAACTGAATTTATGTTTTCTTATTTCGATTAATTCCTCTTCCGTGGGTGGAATTTCAGGTGTTGTACTTGTACTCCATAGTACGCTACCTATACTGCATATGGCTCCAACAAAAAAAGCTCCGAAAACCCAATACGGAATATGGTTTTTTGTTTCTTGATTAAAAAAATTTATAAACGGAAATAGGTACAAGCATAATGTTCCCAATGATTGTCCTAAGCCTGTGAAAAAACTTTGAGCCAAAAAGCCTGTAGGTCTTTGTTCATCATTTAACTTATCAGCTACAAAAGCTCTATAAGGCTCCATCGCAGTATTATTTGCAGCATCCAGAATCCATAATAAACTTACAGCCATCCATAATTGTGAACTAAAAGGAAAAAGGAACAAGCCTAAGCTACAAAATAACGCACCGATTAAAAAGTAGGGTTTTCTTCTTCCCCATTTTACACTCCAAGTTTTATCACTTAAAGCCCCAATGATAGGTTGGATTAATAAGCCAGTCAATGGGCCTGCAATTTGCAGTATAGGTAAATCACCATTATCGGCTCCTAAAAATTTATAAATAGGATTGACAGCATTTTGTTGGAGAGCAAAACTGTACTGAATCCCAAAAAAACCGACATTCATGTTGATAATTTGAGAAAAGGTTAAAAGTGGTTTTTTCATAAATTTTGTTTGATAAAAATGGACTTTCTGTTTCACAATATTAATAAATAATTGACTTTTATGAAGATGAAGTCAAATTTTTCTTTTGAAAATTGACTACGATTTAACGGATTTACAGAGATAAATAAAATTTAATTACCAAAAAATATAGACTACGAGTTAGCTTATCAGAATTGACTTCAAGTAATTCGCCTCAACTTCCCGAAATAGTTCCATTATGGGTAAACTTTCGAGAAGTTCTAATTCCAATAGGTTATAGCATTTCTCTATAATCATTGTAAATAAGTTAAATTCGTGAAATCTTTGGTCTAATCTGTAATTCTACCCATCCCCAAACGACTAATCCCCAAAAAACCAAAAAATTGAATCAATCCACTGAAAATCAGTTTGTTGAAATGATCAAAACGCATCAAGGAATCCTCCATAAAGTTTGCGGAATGTATCGGCACGACCCTGACGATAAGAAAGATTTATTTCAAGAAATAGTGATTCAATTATGGCGGGCATTTCCAAAATTCAGACAAGAATCTAAAATTTCGACGTGGATTTATCAAATTGCTTTAAACGTGGCGATTTCTGATTTCAGAAAGGAAAGCCGAAGACCAAAACGGGTTGAATTGAGCGAAAATTTGCTGAATATTTCGGACAATATCTACGACAATTCTACCGAAGAACAAATCAAAATTATGCACCATGCCATTGCCCAATTATCCGAAATTGAAAAGGCAATTGTGATGCTTTATTTTGAGGAAAAAGACAATGAAGAAATTGCTGAAATTGTAGGAATTACCCAAAATAATGTACGAGTAAAAATGACCAGAATTCGGGAGAAATTGAGGACAATTGTATCAAAAAACAACGAATAAAACCGTGGAATTAGACGATTTAAAATATATTTGGCAACAAAATCAAGCGTTATCAACTAATCAACAAGTTATTGATAATGAAAAAGTTATGGAGATGACTCGTCAAAAATCCAAGGATGTTATGTCAAAATTGAGGAAAAATTTAGACTTTGACATTTGGGTTAGTAGTCTTTTTATTCCTCCGCTGATTTGGGTATTGTTTCAGAAAAATATTGCCACTTATCATAAATATGTAGCGGGATTTTTTATTATTTATACGTTCGTCGGAGTATTTTTTTATTGGAAGGAATTTAAATCATATAAAGAATTAAATTTGAAAAATGATTTACTTTCTATGTTAAAATTTACTGAGGAAAACTTTAGTAAAAGAGTAAAATTATTGATTATATATAACAACATTTCGATTCTTCCTTTGATGTTTTATGGTTCAGTAATGGGAAATGAATTTATAAATTATAGAAATCCTCATCATGAAACGTCTTTAATGGCATTAATTATTTCAACTATTTTTGTTACGCCAATTGGATACTTTTACATGAAATTTATCATCAAAAAATTTTACGGAGAACACCTCCAAAAACTCAAAAAATTACGTGCTGAATTAGAACAAAATTAAACCAAAAATATCATGACAAATCCTATTAAATTATTCCTCATTTCCTTGATTTTTAGTTCGTTATATTTCACACAGATATACGGACAAAAGGAAGACAAATCACTTTTATACGAAATTTCGGGCAATGGACTTCCTCAACCTTCTTACATTTATGGAACAATTCACATCATTTGCAAGGACGATTTTGTCATGAATGAAGCCACCAAACAGAAATTTTCGGAAACTCAACAGATTTATTTAGAATTGGATATGGACGACCCAAAAATGATGCCCGAAATGATGAAAAGTATGTACATGACGGACGGCTCAACGCTCAAAACTTTAATGTCAGAATTTGATTACCAGAAGGTTAGTCAATTTTTCAAAGATTCTCTCAAAACAAATATTGGTATGATGGACAAGATGAAACCATTCGTTTTGAGTTCAATGACAATCCCTAAATTGATTGCTTGTCCAAGTCAAAGTTATGAAGAGACTTTTGTAAAAATGGCTAAAAATGAAAATAAAGAAGTGCTTGGTTTAGAAACAGTTCAAGAACAATTTGGGGCAATGGACAAGATGGGCATGAAAAAGCAAGCGGATTTGATGTTAGTAAAAATGATTGAAAACTGGAACGATGGCAAACAAGAATTAAAGCAATTAATTACCGATTATAAAAATCAGGACGTAGAAGCGTTGTATGCAGATATGGCTGATTCTAAAACAATGGATGCAGAGTTTGAAGGTAGTTTATTGGAAAATCGCAATAAGAATTGGATTTCAAAAATTAAAACAATTACTAAAGAAAAACCCACTTTCTTTGCGGTTGGGGCTGGTCATTTAGGTGGCAAAAAAGGCGTAATTGCTTTGTTAAGAAATGAAGGTTTTACAGTGAAAGCAGTTAAGAATTAATTGTAGAGATTTGATGGAACACGGATTAGACACGGATAAAATTATTAAATCCGTGTCTAATCCGTGTTCCATTTAGTAGATTTGTAAAAATTCAATAAATCATGCTCAAATTATCCGAAATCTATATTTATCCCATAAAATCATTGGGGGGAATCCGTTTAGATGTTGCCAATATCACCACTCGAGGTTTGGAAAATGACCGCCGTTTTATGCTTGTGGATGAAAATGGACGTTTTTTGAGTCAAAGAGAACATCCTCAATTAGCAGTTTTTCAAACTGAAATTGAAGCAGAATCTTTAAAAATTACCCATAAAAAAAATGGTAGTACGCTTCAAATCTCCCTCCAATACTCCCTAAATCTCAAAGTTACTCAATCATTAAATGTACAAATTTGGGATGATGAAACTTCGGCAATCGAAGTCAGTCCTGAAGCCTCAAGTTGGTTTACACAAGCAATAGGCATTCCCGCTCGCCTTGTGTATATGCCCGAAGAAAGTCAGCGAAAAACCGATGCGCAATATTCCCTAACTGGCGAAGAAATTACCTCATTTTCAGATGGTTATCCCATTTTAATCATCGGGCAATCATCCCTTCATGATTTGAATAATCGACTCGAATATCCTGTAAACATCAATCGTTTCAGACCCAATTTTGTGTATACAGATGGTGAACCTTTTGAAGAAGATGCTTGGCATGAATTCACCGTTGGCAACGTTCGATTCTTTGGCGTAAAACCTTGTGCCAGATGTATTATGACCACAATCGACCAAGAAACGGGCGAGAAAAAAGGCAAAGAACCACTGTTGACTTTAAACAAATATCGAAAAGTGGGCAACAAAATTTTATTTGGTCAAAATGTTTTAATTAGTCAATTAGGAACGGTTTCGGTCGGTGATGATGTTACGGTATTGAGCCGTAACAAATTAGCTAAATTCGAGATTGTCTAAACTATTTAAAATATTACATTTATTGAGTTTTGACGTAGTGTTGGGGGCAGTTGTCTGCAACGTTATGTTCTGGAAATTGAATAAAATTCCTCCTGAACATTCATTTTCAGTGGCCATTATTTTGGGCTTTTCAGTTTGGATAATCTATGTATTGGATAGATTATTAGATAATCAAAAAATAGATAATCACCCGACGGAACGTCATGTTTTTCACCAACACAATGCTCAAATTTTATGGTATTTTATTGGTTTTTTAACCCTTATTTGCTCTATTTTAATATTTTACCT
>NZ_CBABQS010000040.1:0-41263 GCF_964672035.1 Arcicella sp. | reverse complement strand
CCCTCAGAGCCTTGAATCGTCCCTTGGGTCTTTAACCCAGCACAGTACATTAAGGTACTTCTGAGGGGATGGTTTTCTCACTTTGAGAAATTATTTGAAATTACTTTTTTCTTGGAAAAATTCAACAGCACAAACCTAAAAGCACAGTCCTGTCGATTATTTACTCATGGCATGACTCAAAGTCATGCCATGAGTGTTAGTTTTATAATTTTTGATAAAGTTCATTTAATTGTCTCGCAACTCGTTCCGCAGAAAACTGTTTAACGTGTTTTTGCCCAGCTTCAACCAATTGGTTTTTTAAGTTTTTATTAACCAATACTTGCAAAATTTTATTCGATAAATCATTGATATCTACAGGATTAGCGTACAAAGCTCCTTCGCCCCCAGCCTCTTCCAAGCATGAACCCGTCGCTGCTACCACGGGCACACCAGAATGTAATGCCTCCACAATCGGGATACCAAACCCTTCAAAAAAGGAAGGATAGACAAATAATTCTGCGCCTTGATAAATAGCGGGCAAATCTTGAAAAGGCACTTTATTTAAAATCTTTACATGATGAACACGATTTTCTTTGATATACTTTTCAATCTGGTCTTGGTATTTTGAATGACCGCCTACCAAAATTAATTCATAATTGCTAAGGTTTAATTTATGAAAAGCGGCCACTAAAATTGCCTGATTTTTCCGCTCAATAATTGTTCCCACCGAAAGGATATATTTTTTCTTGATTTGGTATTTTTCTTTAACTTTATCAAGGTTTTCACCATTCAATTTTACTTGAAACGCCACATCACAATCTTGATAAATCACGTGGATTTTTTCTGGATTAATTCCGTAGAAATTAACAATATCTCGCTTCGTTTGTTCGCTCACTGCCACAATAGCATCCGTATTTTTACAGGCTTTTCGGAATTTAATTTTGTAGATGAACGTATCAAAAAATGGGTAAAGCTTTGGGTATCTTTCAAAGATTAAATCGTGGATAGTTACCACCGTTTTGATACCCGAAGGCATTTTTCCGAAGGGCAATTCGTTACTTAATCCGTGATAAATTTGGATTCCGTCACGTTGTAAGTCGTTCTTAATGAACCAACTACGCCAGAGAAATTTCTTTTTGGGCGTTATTGCTTTAATGCCAATTTCTTTGTCTGATAATTTAGGTGAATACGCAAAATATTCGTTTTGCGGAAAATATTTCAACAATCCTTCCATCACGAAACGACTGTAATTTCCTAAACCTGTATTATTATGAAATGCCCGTTTGGCATCGAAACCTATTTTCATTTTTACACTCATTGAATCATTCAGCTATAAAATTAGTTAAATTTGTAGTTATCTTCTACGATTTTGAAATCGTCTTAATTTTTTTAATGGAATCAATCAATCAACATACTTTGCCCAACGGCATTCGAGTCGTGCATCGGCAAGTTACGCATACTACTATTTCACACATCGGGATAATGCTCGATATGGGAAGTCGGGACGAAAAACCTCACCAACAAGGGCTTGCTCATTTTTGGGAACACATGGCTTTCAAAGGCACTCAAAAACGCTCTTCTCTCCAGATTATCAACCGTTTAGAGATTGTTGGCGGTGAATTAAATGCTTATACCACCAAAGAAAAAATCTGTTTTCACGCTTCCGTGCTCACGCCTCATTATGAACGTGCCTTGGAACTTTTGGCGGATATTACTTTCCGTTCAACCTTCCCCGAAAAGCAAGTTGAACGTGAACGTGGCGTAATTTTGGAAGAAATGGCGATGTATTACGACTCGCCCGAAGATGCTATACAAGATGATTTTGATGAAATAATTTTTGCGAATCATCAATTAGGAAAAAACACACTCGGAAATCAAGAAAGTGTGTCGAATTTCACGAGACAAGATTTATCAAATTTCATTTCCGAAAACCTTGATACAGAACGAGTTATCTTTTCATCCATTGGAAATATTCCTTTCAAAAAAGTAGTACAATTTGCCGAAAAATTCTTCAAAGATATTCCCGCAAAAAGTTCTGATTTAGTAAGAATTGTGCCAAATGTTTATGTACCGCAAATTCAAAGTATTACCAAACCTATTTCACAGGCACACGTTGCCATTGGTCGCACAGCTTATTCATTGACGGACAAAAACCGTTTACCTTTTTTTATGTTGGTAAATTTATTGGGCGGTTTTGGCATGAATTCTCGCTTGAATTTAGCCGTCAGAGAGCGCAACGGCTTGGTTTATTCCATTGATGCGGGTTATACGCCTTTTATTGATACGGGTTTTTGGGGAATAAGTTATGCCACGGAAGTGAAACGATTGAACAAAGTTAATTCATTGATTTTAAATGAATTACGAAAATTCAGAGAAGTTTCCTTAACAAAAACACAACTTCAAAATACCAAAGACCAATTGATGGGGCAAATGGCAATGTCGGAAGAAGGAAACATGAGTTTTATGTTGATGATGGCAAAAAGTTTGTTGGATATGAACAGGATTGACGGCTTGGAAGACCTTTTCGTACAGATAAAAGCCGTGACCGCTCCACAACTACAAGACCTTGCAAATGAGATGTTTAGGGAAGAAGATTTGAGTTATTTGACTTTTTTGCCAGAGTGAAATCTTCATTATTCTTTGTATATTTGTCTTAGCAACTACATTTTAGAAACTCTATGACATCGGAAGAATACGCTAATAAATACTTAGAAAATGAACTTAAAATCATTGAAAATTCTGAGAGGAAAATCGTTTTACCAGAATTAACCATTTTTGAAAAAGCTATAATCTATAAATACTCAGATGATGGATATCAAGATTTGAATGAGAATTTAAGAATTAATAATGGAGCAAATATGCCTATTTTTGGAAAATTATTATCTGAATGCTTAGATAAATTACCCAATTTTGTTGATAATATTTACAGAGGTGTTGATTTGACAACTAATGAATATAATATGTATTTGGAAGCATATTTAAATGATGAAATAATTAACGAGCCCTTTTTTACTTCCACCAGTAGAAGTATATTAGTGGGAAATCAGTTTGGTAATATACATTTTGAAATATTTTGTCAAACAGGTAAAAATATTGAACATATCGCAAAACACCCTATGGAAAAAGAGATATTACTTGGCAACAATTGCAAATTTAGGGTTGTTATGGCAAACGAAATTGAAGGGAAAATCAAACTTATTGAAATTTAGAAAATGGGAACTTTAACGAAAGAAATACACTCATCCGAAATCATATATACACCTACATTTTCTCAGGTGGTAGCAAACTATTCATTTGATGAAAAGGACAAAAGCCTTGAAATTGAATGGATTGAGGTAGAATTAGCTTTTGTCAAGCAGAAATTGGCAACTGGTGCATCTACTTTGCAAAGAACAACAATTGCTCGATTAATGGATTTAGTTCGAGAATTAACACTCAAAAAGGAATATTTACAGGAAGGGCTATCATTAACCCTTTCCAATACTCCTGATATCTCAGCATGGCGATTACACAAAAAATCGCAATCAGGTTTTGAATTAAAAGATTGATAATCTGACCATTTCTTCTCAAAATGCACCTATACCTCCATATCCCCTTCTGCCGACAGGCTTGTTATTATTGTGACTTTCATTTTAGCACTTCTTTAAAGGCTAAAAGTGAAATTGTGCAAGCAATTTGTCATGAAATTTTCTTGCAAAAGGATTATCTTCAAGACAAAAATTTAGAGACCATTTACTTCGGGGGTGGTACGCCTTCATTATTGGAAGAAGCTGATTTTATCCAGATTTTTGAGACTATTTCTAAGCATTTCAACATCAAATCAAATGCAGAAATAACCCTCGAAGCCAATCCCGATGATTTGACGAAGGAAAAACTGCAATTATTCAAAAAATACCATATCAATCGGTTGAGTATTGGCATCCAATCTTTCCACGAACCGCATCTAAAAAGTCTCCATAGAATTCATACCAGTCAAGAAGGCGAAACTTGCGTTAAATTATCACAAGATATTGGTATTCAGAACCTTACGATTGATTTAATCTACGCAATTCCTGCTGAAAGTCATAAAATTTTTGAGTTAGATTTACAGAAAGCAACGGCGTTAAATACCAATCATATCTCCGCTTATTGCCTCACAATCGAACCCAAAACCGTTTTTGGAAAATGGTTAAAACAAGGAAAAATACAAGTAATTGATGATGATTTTGCGGCTACTCAATTTGATATGTTGGTCAGTCATTTAGCTCAGAATGATTTTGAACAATACGAAATTTCAAATTTTGCCAAAAAAGAACATTATTCACGACACAATACCAGTTATTGGAAACAAGAAGAATATTTAGGAATTGGCCCGTCGGCGCATAGTTTCAACCACGTAAGTCGGCAATATAATGTGCCGAATAACACAAAATACGTCAAGGAATTACAACAAAATATCGTTCCTACTGAAATAGAAATTTTGACCATTGAAGACCAAGTAAACGAATATTTATTAACGGGTTTGCGGTCAAAGTGGGGTTGTGATATTCATAAAATCAATACGTTATCCAATCAATTATTTCAAAAGCAAAATGCTTCTGAATTAGAAAAACAGATTCGGGAAGGTTTTTTGATAATTGAAAACAATACACTCTTATTGACTTACAGAGGAAAACTATTTGCGGATAGAATTGCGAGTGATTTGTTTCTGTAATGGCAACCACATAGTATGTTTAGAAAATCAAGAAAATTTAGGGCAAAAAGGGTTTTAAATTCTGTATCTAACACAAAAGAATCGTAATTTTGTGGTTAAACCGACCAACAAATCCACAATGGCAAAAAATACGTTCAAAAATTCCTTTCCTTCCGAAGAAAATCGACAAAGCTCACAACCCAAATTGAGTCGTTGGCAACGCTTTGAGGATTTTGGCGAACATTATCCAATTGTGCAAATCATTCTCATTAACTTTATTAAGTTTATTCTCTACGGCATTGGCGTTTCTCTGGTTACGGTTATTCTCTTAAAATTCGTTCCTGTGTGGATAACACCCACGATGATTGACCGTAAATTCACCGCACTATTCAACGGTAAAGATTCCGAAATCCATTCGGATTGGGAATCTTACGATAATATTTCTAAAGAAGCTGCCTTGGCAGTTATAGCCTCAGAAGACCAACTTTTTCCCTACCATAACGGCTTTGATTTTGAAGCAATGTACGGCGCATTTCGTCATAATTTAAAAGGGAAACGTATCAAAGGAGCCAGTACGATTTCTCAACAAGTAGCCAAAAATGTTTTTCTTTGGCAAGGCAGAAGTTACATCAGAAAAGTTTTGGAGGTTTATTTTACCTTTTTGATTGAAGTGATATGGGGAAAAGAACGCATTTTGGAAGTGTATCTAAACGTAGCCGAAATGGGCAAAATGACCTTTGGCGTTGAGGCCGCTTCCCTGCGATTCTACGGACATGGGGCAAGCAGTTTATCCCGCACCGAAGCCGCCCGAATTGCCGCAGTTTTACCAAGTCCAAACCGTTTTTCTATTTCAAATCCTTCCAATTATGTGCAGCGACGGACAAATTTTATTGTACGACAAATGCGTGGTTTGGGTGGGAAGGCTTATTTGAGATTTTAATCTCTCGATAATATTTTGGCATAAAATTTGGTTAAATTTAGGATATAAATTAACCAAGTCCTTACCCAAAATGGCTAAAAACAAACAAAATTCTCAAAGCATAAAACAAACCGAATCTACGAAGAAAGTAGAAACAGAAATTACACAAAAGCCTGTTGGTCAGAGTATTATTGCTAAATATACGTTTCAGATATTTACCTTATGCTTAATCCTGACGGGTTTTTTCATTTTCAAGGATTATTTATTGGGTAAAGCGGCCTACCAATTTAAAGATATTGGAAGTGATTCTATTAACCTTACACAAACAATTTTAGTATGGCTGCACGATTATTGGCGAACCGAAGGAATGCCAAGTTGGTCGTTCCAGCAAGGGATGGGGCTAAACCTTTATCCATTCTTTTTTGATCAGTTCTTCTGGATAATTCCATTTTTCAGCAAAGAAAATATCCCTTTTGCTATCGTCTGGGTAACTTGGTTTGAAGTCATGGCCGCAGGTGCAGTATTTTATTATTATCTTAAAACCCTCAGATTAACAGCGCTATCCTCTCTCATTGGCGGACTCTGCTATGCATATTGTGCTTACGGAATATTGTCTTCAACTTGGGTCAACCGATTTGAAATTGAATTATTCAACAACGCTCTTCTATTATTAGCCTTAGAGCGATTTATTCAAAAAAAATCATGGTGGTTGATTCCCACAACCATTGCATTAATGACTATTGATATGCCTTTTAATCTTTATCCATTTAGTTTTTTAATCTTAGGGTATTGTATATTTAGGCACTTAATTATTGAAGGAAAATTCACCTATAATATTCTCACTACCTTAATTTGGATGCTATGTTTAGGAACATTAGGCGTGGGAATGGGAGCAGTTTTAGGTTTTGGAGAACTTGACCAAATGTTAGATAGTCCCCGTGTAAATGGAGGACAGTCATTTGTAAGTCAATTGATTGATAAAGGGCTTTCTGGTTCGATTGGTAGCAAAGAATTATTAACTTGTATTACTCGTACATTCTCAAATGATATGTTAGGAACAGGTTTAGAATTTAAAGGTTGGAGTAATTATTTAGAAGCCCCCATGTTTTATGTTGGTTTATTTCCGCTCGTTTGTCTTCCTCAACTTTTCTATTTTACAGATACTACTCGAACAAGAATTTATGGATTTTTATTAGTTATAATATTTATTCCAATACTTCTTCCTTTTTTCAGATTTGCTTTTTGGGCTTTTACGGGAGATTATTATCGTACCTATTCTTTATTCGTGGGTATGACACTCCTAACATTAGCAATGAAAGCGCTTAGCAAAATTGAAGAATCAAATAAAATCAATTGGATTACACTCATTTTGACCATTTTAGGTTTTATTGTCTTACTTTTTTTACCCCTTAGCGACGAAGATATTATTCAAAAAAGTATTCGTTCGTTAGTGGTATTATTCCTCATTATCAACGGTATTTTATTATGGGCAATTTCGATGAAAAGTTTTAGAAATATTGCTCAAATTGTCCTATTGATAGTTTTATGTACAGATTTAGTTATTAATTCTTCTCGAACTATCAATATGGCAAATAGAGAAGCCTTAACCAAAGAAGAGTTATCTAAAAAAACAGGTTTTAATGATTACACCAATGAGGCTATTACTTTTATTAAAAATAGCGAAAAATCTCCTTTTTATAGAATCGAAAAAAGCTTCGGTTCTGGACCAACTCGTTTTCAGAGTATCAATGACCCAAAGATTCAAAATTTTTATGGTATCAAATCGTATCATTCTTTCAATCAGCCCAATTATATTCGATTTATGACGGCTCTGAAAGTCGTAAACCCACAAGATGAAAACACTTCACGTTGGTGTTCTGGTTATCCCGCTAATGTGATTTGGCATAGTTTAGTGGGCGTCAAATATTTTATTTCTAAAACCAGTGACGGGCAAATGTTTGGTTATGATTCGTTGAAAACTTTTAATGACATAAAATTGTCAAAAAATCATTTTGCCTTGCCTTTGGGAATTACGTATTCAAATTATATGATAGAGGAAGATTTTTCTAACAATAATTATTCTAATATATATGCTTCAAAAGCGATGTTGAAAGCCTGTATAATTGACAGAAAAATGCTCCCACAATTATCTGAATTACAAAAAATATCAACCATCGACACTTCACAAGTATTTGGTAATGGTGAGTTTGAACAAGATATTAAGAATCTAACCAATGATACTTTACAGATTTCTTCTTTTGGGAATACTAAAATTACTGGAAATATTGATTTAAAGACCAAGAAGATTCTCTATTTATCCATTCCATTTGATAAGGGTTGGCACGCAATGGTTGATGGGAAAGAGGCTGAATTACAGCGAGTTCAATGGGGATTAACGGGTTTAGTGTTGGATAAAGGCAATCATACAATTGACTTAACCTTTACACCTCCCTACCGAAAAGAAGGCACATTTGTTTCGCTATTTTCTTTGGGATTATTTGGGGTGATGTTGTTTGTTAGTAGCAGACGAAAAGGCAAAGAGAAAATTTTGGATGTTTAATATATCACGGGGATTTATCCCGAGAATTATGAGTCCAATCACGGGATAAATCCCTTGGTACATTAAAAAGCCTCAAATAATCAAATTTGAGGCTTTTTACTTTTATTTCTATGTATACTATGTCTCTATGTGGTTGCACTAATCATGTTCAATTAAACCATATTTATCGACTACTCTCATGATTCTATCGGCATAAAACTTGCCTCCTTTGTGGGTATAACCACGTTCGCCGACTGAATATATGAAAGTATAAGCGGCTGAATATTTCTCTACCCCTGAAGCAATTTGTCCACGATAAAATTTGGCAATATCGCTGTAATCACGCTTCCAAGCCCCTGTTTTATGAAGGAAAACTTCTTCTATTAGAAACTCAATACATTCACGTCTCGAACCAAAACGGCGATACCAATTATCGGGGCGACGATTTTCGTCATAAATGATTTGTCCATCGTCTGATTTTTTCAAAATGGCCACTTTTCCTTGGTATTCATCGGGTTGGCCTTTCAATTGATAAGCGTTTGATTCATTCCCCCACCATTGCTTTATTCCGAAGAAATTATTGGCAAAAACGGCATTTCTACTAAATCCATAGCCACTTTCCATGGCAGCCATTGCCATTACAACGCTGGCTGGAATTTGATGTTTTTGTCCCAATTCAACCGCAATAGGCTTGATATCTTCCAAAAATGCACGGGCCTCATCTTGCGTAGGGTGTCCGATAGCAGTTCCATAAACATTCTGATTTTTTCCTAAAAAGGGGTCTTCAAAAGGGGTTGGATTAAATTTCAGTTTGGTAGTTGGCAGTGGATAAGTTGGCTTTGAAATATCGGGTTCATTATTAATGGTGGCCCAACCACTATTAAATTCATTCTGAATAACCACTACACTCCCCAAAGATTTCCCAGTAATCGCAATGTCTCCGTAAGCTACACTCACGGTATCATTTGTGGAAGAAATACCTACGAATCTCAGCTTTTTCGTACTTGGAAAACCAAAGGAAAAACTCAATTCAGCTTTGTTCTGAACGGTTTTTATGGTTCCGAGACTTCCTTTATCCGAAAATATTTTGATTCTTTGGACATTATCGCCCGCTGTGAATAGAAACCTAACCTCCTCCCCTACGGATGCAGAGGGGGTATATTCGACATTAAGACCGATTTTTTTAAGTTTTTGGTAGGAGAAAGCAAGTAGTACAACTACCAAAAGGCTTAACGAACCCAAGATGCCGCCACGAAGTAAATTCTTTTCCGTCTTCATAAATTTTTCTTAAATCCTTAGCTCTATATCTTTAACTGTCTATGGCGGGAGAAGTTAATTTAACTAAGGTTAAACAAAAACCATGCCGTGAGCAATTGATAATTGACAGTGTACAATGGACAAAAGTTAATCATCCATTGTACACTGACAATTATCAATTATTAAAGCAGTTCCTCTTTCGGAATCCAATAATGGGTTTTAAAATTCTTTATTTTATCGTTTTCTATCGAAATTCCTTCATTTTCAAGTAATTCTTGCATTCGATTTCCTCCGAAGAACGCCTTACCCGTCAGTATTCCAGCACGATTCACTACTCGGTGAGCGGGAATAGTTGGGTCGCCATGACATGCATTCATGGCCCAACCCACAAATCTTGCTCCGCCTTTTGAACCAAGATATTCCGCAATTGCACCGTAAGAAGTAACTCTACCTGCGGGAATAAGCTTGACTACTTCGTAAATGTCTTCAAAGGTATTTTTCATGATGATGTCATTTAAACAAAAAGCTAAAAATAGTCCAAATGAAGGTAATGGAGCTATTTTTAGCTTTGTATTTTAAAAAAATCATTAACGTAAAATTTATTATTTTCTTATTTTTTATCCGACAAAAATCCCTTATAGTAATTCACTTTCAAGTTATCCAAGCGTTTTGCATGGATTTTTAACCGTTTTTCAAAATCTACAAAATTCTTGGTACCCTTTGGCGACCACGCCGTTTCTGCAATGGCGGAGGCACGAGGATAAACCATATATTCTATTCGATTGGTGTCCCACATATATTCTGTCCAGACATTTCCTTGAAAACCGATGATTTTTTTCTGTTGTTCTTCCGTTAATTCTTTTGGAGCTGGGTCGTAACCATACACTCGTTCGACGGGCAAAAATATACCCACATTCATAGAGTCAGCTTTAACGCCCGATTGAAAATAATCCAAATAAACGAACCTATCGGGAGTCATAATAACATCGTGGTTTTGTTTGGCAGCGGCAATTCCGCCTGCTTCTCCTCGCCACGACATAATCGTAGCATTTGGCGAAATTCCACCTTCCAAAATTTCGTCCCAACCAATAATTTTTCTGCCTTTTGAGGTAACAAATTTATCAATTCTTCGGATAAAATAACTCTGTAATTCGTGTTCATCTTTCAAGCCTTCTTTTTTCATCAATTCCTGACAAAACCGACTGGTTTTCCATTGGTCTTTCGGACATTCATCCCCGCCAATGTGAATATATTGACTCGGAAACAAGGCTATAACCTCAGAAAGCACGTTTTCTAAGAAAGTAAACGTTTCCTCTCTCGGGCAAAATACATCATAAGAAACACCCCAAGAAGTCCAAACGTCATAGATTTTATCTTGATTACAGCCAAATTCTGGATAAGCTGCCAATACTGCTTGGGCGTGTCCTGGCATTTCGATTTCTGGAATAATGGCAATAAATTTCTTTTGTGCATAAGCCACCACGTCTTTGATTTCTTCTTGCGTGTAGATTCCACCGTATTCTTTACCATCATATTTTGGCGTTTTTCTATTTCGACCAATCAACGTTTCCTTACGTTTTGAGCTAATTTCGGTCAATTTTGGGTACTTTTTAATCTCAATCCTCCACCCTTGATCATCGGTTAAATGCCAGTGAAAGGTATTAAATTTGTGCAAAGCAAGCAAATCAATGTACTTTTTAACAAATGAAACGGGTGAAAAATGACGAGCAACGTCCAAATGCAATCCACGGTAAGAATATCTTGGGGCATCTTCAATTTTACAGCACGGAATTGTCCATTTTATGCCTTCCGTTTTTGCATCTTTGAAAATTTCGGTTGGCAATAATTGTAATAAAGTTTGCACGCCATAAAATGCACCTTTGTTAGTTTTTGCCTTGATAATTACTTGTTTTGGCAAAACTTCCAAGGTGTATCCTTCTTCCGCAATATTTTCATCTTGAACAAATTGAATTGAATTATTGGATTTTTTTGAAGTATTTATCACTACTTTTTTACTCCAACCACCCACATTATTTAGCTGAGTATTCAGTAATTCTGCTACTTCTTGCCAGTTAGAATTTCCTAAAATAACTGTTTTTTCATTAACTGTAAAAACGCCCGATTGAGCTTCTAATTTTTGGGGAATTGGGATAATATTATACTCATTTTGAGCAAAAGTTGAGAAAGAACATACCCAAAAGGATAATACAACAAAGATTTTTTTCATGATGAATAGTTTTTGATTGATAATACTATTCAAAAGTAAGTCAAAGAAGATGAATAATGAAGGTTAGTTTCATATTTTTGGCGATTATCTTTTATTAATCGGCAATATATTACTTATTAAGAAATTAATTGCCGATTATTTTAAGATTTAGTAATTTTGTATTTATGAAAAATATTGTCAAAATTATTCAATCAAAGTACACAGCCATATTTTGGACTATACTTATTTTTATTCTTTGTACACTTCCGAGTAAACATTTACCCCAAAATAATGACAAAATAAGTCATTTCATTGCCTTTGCAGGATTCACGTTCTTCTGGTTTTTTCAAACTTCAAAATACTGGCTAATTATTCTCACGGCAACAATATATGGAATTGGAATTGAGTTTTGGCAAGGTAATTTACCCGAAAGCTTTCATCGTAATTTTGATTGGTATGATGCTTTAGCAGATGCAGTTGGGGGAATGATTGGACTGCCTGTTCATATATTTTTCGATAGATTAACAAAAATTTTAATCCGATAAAAAATCTTTCGGTGCTTTGCCTGTAAATTTTTTAACCGAGCGATTGAAAGTGGCTTTTGAGTTAAATCCACAATCAAAAGCGATGCCTAAAAGTGTAATATTTTTGTTTTCGGGTAAAAAAATTCGTTCTTGAAATTCTTTTACCCGGTATTCATTTACGAAATCATTAAAATTCTTTCCGAAAGCATTATTTACCACGCCCGAAAGCACTGAGATATTGGTTTTCAGACGATTAGCAATATCCGAAAGATTTAATTCGGGCTGGAGATAGAGTTTTTCATCTTCTATCAATATTAAAATTTTTATTTTCCAATTTTCCAATTCAGATTCATTAAATTTCTCTTTCTGGATATTTTCAATTTTATGTTCTTCCTCTTTAAAAACCAAGCCAGTATTTGGTTGCGCCTGTGCGTAACCCGTAATGGAAACGTAATAAATCAAAGCCACGCCCACCAAATTATCCCACCAATCTTGTTTGAAATCAAGTTGATAAATATTGTCAATAACTAATTTTAACAGGTAAACGATTAGCATTATCACCAAGACAATCAGGAAGTTACGAAACCATTTAAAACTAATAGCATCAGTATCGGAGAATTGTACTTTTGTCCACTCACGATATTGTTGGTACAGTTTTAAGGCACGATAAGCATAATAACAATCTAAAAAAATACCTGTAAACGTTTCTATTTCAGGAATATGCAATGCACCGTGAAAGTTTTTCTCGACCATTTTTACAAAATCTTGCCCCATTGAAAACACTCCTACATGATAAACCGTATGAATGATAAAGGGTAAGAAATTGATGATATCTTTCTTAGAAAAACGAAAATCTTTATCAATTTGACTTTTGAAATAGAAATAACAAAGTGGTGGAAAGGCATATCCAAAATTTCGGGGAAAGAAATTCAGTTCTTTCCACAGAATTTCAATGCCCGAAAAACCAAGCATATATTCCCAAATATTAAACGCCATTCCTACCAAAACCAAACCCAAAAGTACATCTGAAAGACGACCATTTTGCCTACTACGATTCCAGAGTAAAAAGGCATAAATCCAAGCTTGAATAAAGCCAAACCAAAGCGGTGTAGAATAGTAGGACAGATAAATTTCCATTGAGAATTAATAAATTGAAAGTTTCAAAATTAAATATACAAGGTAAACTCATTTTTGAGAAATCAGTTTTAGGCAAGCCATTTTTTAGCAATCAAATGGTCAATTCCAAATCTTCCCGAACCCATCACAATAGCATATATTGAAATCCAAAGGAAGCCCATGGCCGGCAACATTTCCCAAACTTCTCCGCCCCATTTTTGGAAGAAAATAGCCACCAACATCGTACACATTACCATAAATCCTGCAAAACGAGTGAATAAACCAAGCACTAAAAATGCTCCGCCAAATGTTTCCGCTAAAACGGCAGCCCACGCAAAAAAGGCAGGAAAAGGAAAACCATATTTGGTAACGTCCGAAATAAACCAATCTGGACAAGGGAATTTACTTCCGCCGAAATTGACCGCTAAAAAATAACATCCAATAATGCGTGGAAGCGCTAATAATAAGTCGGTGTACCAAGCAGATGTGTGAACAGGTCTAATGATTTTTGAGAATAGATTTTTCATGATTTTTGATGCGGAAAACCGCTTTTAGATTTATAAAATCAATTGATAATTAATTCAATACAACGGTTAAGTCCGACTTTTTATCATCCACCATTAAGACAAGCTTTTCGGTAAATTTGGTATCTTTATCCCAATATTTTCCGCTACATTGATAGACTTTTGTGCCGATTGGAAGAAATACGTATTGCCCTTTAAATTTACCAAGAGACGTGGAAAAGCCCGTTTGCTTATCATTTCCCCAAGGTAATTCATAACGTACGTGAGCCATTGAGGGAAACCATGATGAGCCTTTTATATTAATACCAATTAATTTAAGTCCTTTATTCTTAGCAATGCTTTCAATAGAATTATCGTCTTTTACTTTCTCAAAATTTCGTTGATTCATTTCCGCACGAGCCGCTTCAAGATATTGTTCACGGCTGATTTCGTATTCATTATTGACGTTATACGTTTTACCATTATCTTTTTCTGTTACGACAAAAAGTAGTTCATTTTTACCATTTTTTTCTTGGAATACATACACAGGAACGGGCAGATTTACAGCGTGTGAAGCCAAGCCATTTAGTCCATAGCCGTAGCCCGCCGTAAATCTTTCTTTTGCAGCACTATAACTTCTAAAGTCAACCATTTTACTTTTTAACGATGGATTTTTGATGGTGAAGCTGACACGAGACTGTTCTATCCGAGCAGGTTCTGTTTGGCCTTGGCTCATGAAAGTGATAAAAGAAAAACAAGCGATGATGATTTTTTTAATTTGCGTTTTCATGTTTATAAATTGTTTATTTGTGAATTAATGGGTCAAAGTTTCACCTTTAAAAACCCCGAAACGCTTTAAAACATGATTTGAAACGTCTTGAATCATGATTTGAGACAACAAAAAAACCTGCAAGAAAAAAAATTCTTGCAGGTTTTCAAGTAGGACAGGATTCTAACCTATCAAATACTAATTATTCCACTAATAGATTAGAGATCTGTCGAACATAAATTATCCCAGAACGACAGGTCCCGCCTGATTAATTCCAGAAACGTAACATTCTGAGCCAATCCCAACTTTGGCAAAACCATCTTGCATGGCTTTCCCAACCCGATTTGCCGTAAATAAATCTTTCGACAAAGCAAACATCGAAGGGCCAGAACCTGAGATTGAACAACCCAAAGCTCCGTTGTCTAATGCCGCATTTTTCACGTCATCAAACTGAGGAATCAAGATTGAGCGAATAGGTTCGATGATTACATCTACCAAACTTCTCGAAATCAAATCGTAGTCGGGCAACATCAAACCAGCGACCAACCCCGCTACATTTCCCATTTGAGTAATGGTATTTTTCAAAGAAATCTCTCTTTTCAAAATATTACGAGCATCCTTCGTATTTACCTCAATGTGTGGATGAACAATGGTAGCGTATAATTCTTGCGGCGTTTTCAATTGAATAATATCCAAGGGTTCGTAAGAACGAATAACCACAAAACCGCCCATTAAACTTGGCCCAACATTATCGGCATGAGCAGAACCGCAAGCGATACGCTCACCTTCCATGGCAAAAGGCAATAAATCTTTTTGAGCCAAAGGTCTGCCCATCAATTCATTAGCGGCAAAAACACCCGCCACCGACGAAGCTGCCGAAGAGCCCAAACCTGAACCCAAAGGCATGAGTTTTTTAAGATTCATTTCAAAACCCTGACCTTCTTCGCCAATGGCTTCTAAGAATTTAATAATGGCAATTCCAGCGGTATTTCTTTCGGCATCCAATGGCAAACGACCGTCGTCACCTTCAATACTAAGAATTTTAACGCCTTTGTGGTTAGCTTTTTTCAAGATTAATTCATCTCCAGGATTATCAACGGCAAAACCGAAAATATCAAATCCACAGGCTACATTTGCCACCGTTGCAGGGGCGAAAACTTTTATTGTATTTGTCATTCTATAATTTTATCCAATTCCAACTTCTTTCAAAAGCTCATTTAACTCATTTTCTTTTATCGTTGATTGGCTACTTTTATCATAAATCGATAAGAGATAAATGGTTTCATTAACAATTTTCACACAAGTAATTACCCTTGCACCGCCTGATTAACCTCTATTTTTTGATTCAATTGCCATTGTGACTTTGTAGCAATCATTTCCTAATCCATCCCCTTGAAGCGGGTTTTATAATAGGGACTCAATAAATATTTTAAAATCGCTATCAATAGAACGATACTTCTTTTTTAAAGCCTTGATATCCTTTGCAAAAGAAGGAATGGCATCTATTTTCATAAATTCTCAGACCTTAATTCAGCCAATAATTCTTGTGCTGATTGCAATTTGATTTTACCTTGTTGATGTAATTCAACTTCAACTAAAGCCTGTTTCAATCCATCAACAAATTCTTGTTGTTCGGCAGTGAGTTTACGTTTTGCTTTTTTTCTAATTCTTCTTTACGCATTTTGATGTGTAAAGAGGAAGCCAATTCTCTAAAGACAGGAATATGGCTGGGCTGAACATTTTCTAATACTAAGTTCATATTATTTGAATTTTATAATCTTAATTTTTCCTTAAAGATAAACAAAAACCTAAGCCAAATAACTCCCAATTGCCACAATATCCGCAAACACACCCGATGCCGTTACTTCTGCTCCTGCTCCTGGTCCTTTAATGACCAATGGGCGGTCGTGGTAGCGTTTTGTGGTGAATGAAATCACGTTATCGGCTCCGTCCATCATATAAAATGGATGCGTTTTTCCGATACTTCTCACGCCGATATTGATTTTATTGTCTTCCAAAGTCGCAATGAATCTCAGCACTTCGCCTTTGGCTTCTGCTTCGTTTACCATTGCTTCAAAATAAGCATTTGAAACCTCTAATTCTTTGAAAAAATCTTCAACGGTTGGGGCTGATTCGCAATTTTCTGGCAATAATTTAGCGATTGTAACGTCTTCTGGTTCTAATTTTAAACCTATTTCACGACCCAAAATCAATATTTTTCTTGCCACATCCATACCACTCAAATCTTCTCTTGGGTCTGGTTCGGTATAACCTTTTATTTTGGCTTCTTTTACGATGTCGGCAAACTTAACGCCCGCTTTGAAATTATTGAAAATATAGGATAATGTTCCAGATAAAACGCCTTCGATTTTCTCGAATCTATCGCCCGAAGAAATCAAACCTTGTAAGGTATTAATGACGGGTAAACCCGCTCCTACGTTGGTTTCGTACAAGAATTTTACCCCTTTTTTCAAGGCTGTTCTATGCAACAAAGCGTAATCTTCGTAACGTCCAGAATTAGCGACTTTATTCGGGGTTACTACCGAAATATTCGCTTCAAATAATCCTAAATAATAGTTATGAATTTCTTTGTTGGCGGTACAATCAGCAAAGACAGAATTTGGTAAATTTAAACGTTTCGCTTCTTCCACAAATGCCCAAATTTCGGCCGATTTTCCTTTTGAATCACGTTCATCTTCCCACGAATCTATGTCAATTCCTTGTGGGTCAATGAGCATTTTTCGAGAATTCATAACGCCTACTAAATTGATTTTCAAGGCTTTATATTTCGACAAATAATTTTCTTGTCCTTGCAATTGTTCTAATAATGCTTTACCGATTAAACCTGTTCCTACCAAGAAAAGATTTAATGTTTTGGCTTGTGAGAAGAAGAACGAATCGTGGATAACATTCAAGGCTTTTGAAATATCTTTCCGTTCAATTACCACGGAAATATTCAATTCTGACGAACCTTGTGCGGTCGCAATAATGTTGATTCCATTTTTACCCAGAACCGAAAATAATTTACCACTCACACCCGTATGACGACGCATTCCTTCGCCCACCACAGCAATTACCGACAAATTTTCTTGAATATCAATGCCTTCTACATCGCCATCGGCAATTTCAGTTTTGAATTCTTCTTCCAATAATGCTTTCACTTCTGCCGATGCCGACGGCTCAATGGCAAAACATATTGAGTGTTCGGAAGATGCTTGCGAAATCAAAATAACGGAGATTTTATGCTTCGCTAAAACGGTAAATAATTTGGCAGAAACCCCCGCCACGCCAATCATACCCGAACCTTGTAAATTGACCAAAGCCAAATTATCAATCGAACTGATACCCGTAATAATGTATTCTGATGGTTCAGCAGCACGATTTACCACGGTTCCAACAAAATCGGTATTGAATGTATTGAGAACTCTAATCGGAATATTTTTGGCAAAAGCAGGTTGCAACGAAGGTGGATAAATCACTTTTGCGCCAAAATGCGTCAATTCCATTGCTTCCGAATACGTGATTGTCGGAATGGTGAAAGCATTTTTTACTTTGCGTGGGTCGGCGGTCATCATGCCGTCCACATCCGTCCACATTTCGATTTCTTCGGCATTTAAAGCCGCCCCAAAAATTGAACCTGTATAGTCAGAGCCTCCACGACCAAGTGTTGTGGTTTCGCCTTTTTCAGTCGAACCAATAAAACCAGTAATTAATTGTAGTGATTTTGTTTTCGAGAAATACGTTTGAATTTGAGCATTTGTTACCTCAAAATTTACCGCTGCCATATTGAAATTACTGTCGGTACGAATGACTTTACGAGCATCTAAGAACTGACAATCAACACCTTGTGCATGAAGAATTTCATAAATCAAAGTGGTAGAAAGACGTTCTCCGAAACTGACGATAAGGTCGGATGTTCGGTCAGAAATTTCACGAATCAACGAAACACCTTTCAGTAAATCTTCTAATTCGTTGATAGTGGTACGGATATTTGCGAATACTTTCGACTGAGATTTTACGTCAATTAAGGCACGTACAACTGTGAAATGACGATTTTCAATCTCTTTAACTAAGTCGAAATAGGTGGTATCTCCTACCGACGCTAAATCTCCTGCTTTCAATAATTGGTTGGTTACGCCACCCATTGCTGAAAATACTGCTGCAACTTGCTCACCTTTTGCCTGTTTGCTTTTGATGATGCCTAACACTGCTTGGATACTGTCAATAGTACCACAAGAAGTTCCTCCGAATTTTAATACTTTCATTTATTTTAGTGAATAGTTTCCCTATTCCTGCTTGGATTATCTGCTTTACAACAGCAGGTTTCATTTATTATGTTTTATTAGCAACAAATATACCCATAAAAGCCCTCAACCTCAAAGCAGATAAAGGCATTGTTTCCAAAGAGCACAAACAATATACCTGCACATTCGTTTTATTAGTGTAAAATTTAAGTATATGAATAAGATATTTATCTTGGGTTTTCTCTTTTACACGAACCTCTGTATAGCACAAAATAAAACCCTTGCCAATCAATCAAAAGCGGGTTGTGGACCTGTGACTGAAACAAATCTGAAAAAGAAAATGGAAAATCAAGCGAAGAAAGACGAGAAAAATGTACTTGGTACAGAGTTAAAAATAGCTGGCACATCGCCCATCACGGGATTTTATAGAGACGGCTTTTGCTCAACGGGAACCGCCGACCGAGGTATTCACGTAGTGGCAGCCATCGTTACGGACAAGTTTTTACAATACTCAAAAGCCCGTGGCAATGATTTAATTACGCCTTATCCAGCCTACGGATTCCCAGGGTTGAAGGCGGGTGACAAATGGTGCTTGTGTGCCGCTCGTTGGAAAGAAGCCTACGATGCTGGGGTCGCTCCGCCCGTTGTCTTGGAAGCAACGCACGAAAAAGCCTTGGAATATGCCACTTTGGAAGAATTGAAAGGCGAAAAGATTAAGTAGGTAAGAACTTGTAAGAAATATTCGTTGTTATTCCAGTAACCATTAGACCACGGATGACACGGGTTTAACAGATTTTCACGGATAAAAAATTTGATTTATATTAATTTTTCAACTCAATTGATTATTTCATTGAATTAAACAATTAAAAATCCGTCCAATCCTTGTCATCCGTGGTCTAATAAATCCTAAATCAAAATATGCTCGGCTATCGTTTCTCAGAATTTATACCCTCCGAACAGGAAGATGGCAAAAAAGCCAAGTTCGACCAATTGCTTGATATTTTCAATCAATTAATCACGATGACTGCGGGGAACGTATCCGAGGCTTTGTCGTGGATTACGCAATTGGATAAGCAATATAACCTCACCGATGAATCTTACGGAATTGCCGATTTTATCCAAGATTTAAAGGATAAAGGCTATATCAAAGAAGAAAAAAACGAAGATGGACAGGGGCAACAAGTCCTCACGGCAAAGGGCGAGCAATCAATTCGTAAACAATCGTTGGATGAGATTTTCGGTAAATTGAAGAAAACCAACAATTCTGGCAATCACCGCACGCCCTATCAAGGCACGGGCGATGAAAATAATACCGACCGCCGAGAATTTCAATTTGGGGATTCGATGGAACAAATTGCCATGACTGAATCCATCCGAAATGCGCAGATTAATAATGGCGTTGAGAATTTTATGCTTACTGAAAATGACCTCGAAATCATGGACAAAGAGTATAAAGCCCAAACTTCTACGGTATTGATGATTGACATTTCGCACTCAATGATTCTTTACGGTGAGGATAGAATTACGCCCGCAAAAAAAGTAGCAATGGCCATGGCAGAACTCATTATGACCAAATATCCAAAAGATACGTTGGACGTAATTGTGTTTGGAAATGATGCTTGGCAGATTCAAGTGCGTGATTTACCGTATTTAGAAGTTGGCCCTTATCATACAAATACCGTGGCAGGATTGGAATTGGCGATGGATTTATTGAGAAGAAGAAAGAATAAGAACAAGCAAATTTTCATGATTACTGACGGCAAACCAACCTGTTTGAAAGAAGGAATCAAATATTATAAAAATTCGTTTGGCTTAGACAAAAAGATTCTGAATAAAACGTTAACCTTGGCGGCTCAATGCCGTAGATTGAAAATTCCAGTAACCACTTTCATGATTGCGAGAGACCAATATTTGAAAGAATTTGTGCAGGAATTTACCAAAATTAACAATGGACGAGCGTATTATTCTTCGTTGAAAGGTTTGGGGGAGTTTATTTTTGAGGATTATGAGAAGAATCGGAAGAAAGATGTTAGATAATTAACAATTGAAAATGGATAATTGAAAATGGACAATTGATAATTATTCATTTTCAATTATCCATTATTCATTAATATTCCATAATTTCAATCGACTTAAAATCCATCGGGTGACTGTTAGATTGTAACGAAATATAGCCATTTGTTACAGCATCATTTCCATTAACGATAAAGGTTTTACCGATAATATGCATTGGGTCAAATCGAGGGTTTTCGTATTCCAAAATCTTTTCTCCATTAATAAAATGAGCCATTTTACCGTCTTTCACGTCAATTTCTAAAGTTACCCATTGGTCGCCATGAAAAGTACGTTTCACCGTTGCGGGCGTGCAATAAGCTTTATTTTTATCTCCATTCACGGTTACATAGATTCCGTTGGCACAAATTTCACCCAAAGGATTTTCATCTTTTCCATTGCCTCCGTGCAGATTATACTCCAAACAAACAGGAAAGTTTTGCATTTTTTCCACCGTGTTTGGGTCTTGACAATAGAATTGCACTCCACCGTCTCTGTAACCCCAAGTTGGTGCTCCTGGAGCAGTTTCTCCCACAAATCTATATGTTACTTTTATTCTAAAATTGGCGTACTTCTTCTTGAAATACAAAGCGCCAAACTGATTATCAAAGCTTTTATATTGGTCATAACGAGTGCTTAAAATGCCATTTTCAATTCGAAAAGTATTGTAGGCATTTTCACCCACTGGAAATCCTACGATTTTCGGTTTCCAACCATCGAAGTTTTTACCGTTGAAAAGTTGCACCCATTTGGGTTTGACGCTTTTTCCTTGAGGTTTTTCTTTTGTAAAAGCAGCGAAGTTTAGACAAAGAGATAGCAGTAATAAAAAGTTTATTTTACGAATCATCGTGTTAAGTTTTAGTATTTATGTCAAATTAAGCCGTATTTATCTTTATACTTATGCTGATTTATCGTTATAAAAAATACGGACTGAAATTGACATTCCAACCCGTAATGTAAATATTGTTAATTTCTAAGGAGTTCTAAACTGTAGAGTTGTACCATTCAGAAATGACAGAACTCCATTGGTTATAATTGAACCGACCCGAGCATCACCACTAAAAACCGTTACTGTTGTTCCTCCCGCCACGGTGGTAGCATCCACAAAAGTAGGCACACGCCCACATGACCACGTACTTCCTGCGTGCCAATCGCCATTTACCATACTGATTAATTGGTTGGTGGTAACGTTGAAAGAAGGAGAGACAGGACTGGTTACGCCATTGCTTACTACTCGAATATTATAATTTCCAGAGGGTATATCCAAGGGTAAAATAACGTTAATTGGAGACGTTGTACTTTGCCCAATTACCGTTGGATTTACTGGAAAATTACCCGAAACATCCGATAATTGAACACTTGCGGCTGTACCTGCGGGAATTCCATATCTATCAAATTCTAAGCTAAACATATTACCATTACAAAGTGTATTACCCGTTATTTTAGGAGTTGAAATAATACTGGTAACATTATTTGATAAAATTACAACTGAAATATCGAAAGTATTTCCAACTCTATCAATCGGATTAGAGGGTTCAAAATCAAAAGTTGCCCCATTATATTGTTTTGAAACAACTCTTATCCGTAGTCTTGTAAATCCTGTATTTGAGCCATTGGGGACTGTAAAACTTTGGTTTTGAGAAGTGTTCCAATGTTGAGCAAATTGGTTTTTTATTAATTCTTCGCCTACATCATCAAAATCTCCATCATGATTTGAATCTATCCATACTCCTGTTAATAAATTTTCAAAACTTGAACTACTAAAATTACTTGTTTGTATCAAAGAATAGGTTTCTCCATTTTTCAAAATGACGGATGGCTTCTGTAAGTTGATAGAATTATAGTCATAATAACCGTTTACGATGTCACTTGGCATATAATTATTATAGGGTCGTTTGAATAATGTATCAGTAGAACTCAAAATTACCATCTTATTTGTAAGTTCATGATAGCTCGTTTGCTGAAATGGTTTTATATACCACCGAGCATTATTTTTATCTTTTGTTTTTACATTTAAATAAAAATCGGTTGATGAACTATTATACCCTCCACAAGTATTACTGTAAGATATATTATACTTTTGCCCATGTATAGGAGCTAAATTAACCGTTATCGTTCCACTGTTAACAGGAGAATTATAAATTTGACCTCCTCCTGCTGGATAACTATTTAGGTAGATACTATACGGTGGAGCGCCTCCTGAAAAATTAACATTCAAGGCTGTAACCTCTCCTTCATTAATGCTATTTCTTGATAAATTAGACGTAATACTGACAGAAGTATTAAATAATTCAAATGTTGTGGCAAAAACTGGAGAAATTAAATTGCCTGTTTTTTTAACAACCCTTAGGCGGTATCCTTTACCCGGAGGAAGTTGTAAAGAGACTGGAATACTACAATTAATCTCTTGTCCCCCTTCGGCTTCGGTCAACACACGAGTAGTACAGATATGCCCAATATCCTGTGGATTAGCGAAACTTCCATTTATATCTGAAATCTGAACGTGGTAAAATTTATAGGTTAAGGTGTCTAAAAACTCTCCTGCAAATCTTACATTAAAAGTACCACAAAGCTTATCAATGGCAGTAGTATCATAGTAAGCCTTATATACTTTCATTATTTTAAGATACGGATTTCCAACTGAAATCATGATACTATCCGATGTTGTATTCGTACACACATTATCAGATACTCGAATTGTTTTATATTTTCTGTTAGTAGTAAGTAAAATATTATTATCAATTGGAATATCTCCATTAGCTAAACTTGAAAATGTCCTACCATCGTTTAATTCCAACGTAATACCAGCACCACCTGTTCGGCCAAAAACACTTATCGGTGTACCGTATTGAATAGATAATTTCTTAACAGAATTGTAGTAATAGTAGGGGTCATAAATACCAGCTAATAGTGTAGCAACAGGCTTCGTTTTGATGAATAATAAATTGGGGGCTTTGTTAATTATTTTAGTAATAATATCAACCACCGGCACAACTCGGACATAAAATCCACTACTATAATAATAATTTATTAAAGACGAATTACAAATGATTGGGCTACTTGTTCCAGTGCCAATAATGGTAGGAAAAGAAAAATCTGCGTAAGTAGAGGCTTCCACTTTATAGGCAGTAGTTGTGGGCAATGGTGTACCAGATATAGTATACTTTAACGGAAATTGATTACCCTGACAAACCCCTAATATTGGCAATGAATCAGTAGTTATTGTGGTTGGAGTTACTCCGTTATAAACATTCAATACATAATCTTCAATTTCACCATTTTGGCTATTAACACAAGGATAATTTCCGATATAGTAGCTGTCACTTCCAAGCATTACTCTCATTCGAGTTTGACCACTAAACGCATTTGCTGGAATCCTTAAGGTATTGGTAAAACTATTTATAATGCTTTGAGAAGAAGAACTTTGGCTGGCAGGAAAAATTCTCTCGCCTGTTTCAAACAATCCATTTTGGTTCAAATCTACAAAAATTGAAAAATATTGTTGCGCTTGCGATAAAGCCTGAATTGTGAAATTATAATTAACATTTGCGTTCATGTTTGCGGCTGTAAAACTCTCACCCCAACCATCACCAGCCTTACCTGAATTTAAATTATTAATGGTTGTCCCTTGAATAGAGAAGTTTTTAATTCCTTGTGTACCCAATCCATAATTAGGACAGTATTTTGAATCATTAATTCGCACTCTAAGGCTTGATGAATTATTTAATTGAGAACCACAAGCATCTGTTATTGTGCTGATTGTATAAGTTCTTACCCCACTCACAGGAGATGTGAATTGATAATCTCTAAAAGAATTAATATTCGTTTCTACCGTATTATTCACCCCATCATTTAAGGTATAGTTGAAAGGTGGGCGACCACCACTAATCCCTGCTCTCAATGTAAATGATTCATTTGATTTAATAAAAAAGGGAATCCCATAAGCACTGTATCCATTATTATTGCCATTATTAAAAGTCTGCATACTACTACTCAAAGCATAAGGAATACTTAGACTTACATAATCAGAAACAATACCACAACCACTCGCATTCGTTACTTTTACTGAATAAGAACCATTCGTTGATGCGATATATGAGGTATTTGTAGCATTGCTGATATTAGATGAATAAGCTAACCATTGATATGTATAACTATTATTCGGATTGGTAACGGTAAGCGTTTGCGTTGCCCCTGTACACAAACTAACACTTCCATTCACATTAAGTAAAGGAATTGCTGGACTTGATAATACTGAAAAAGACTCACTGTAATCACTAAATGCTGATGGTAATTTAGAAAATACCCTAATTCGATAACCAGTTCCTGCTGGCAAACTTTGCCCGTTAATATCTATATAACCGACATAAATAACGTTTACATAAGGAGTAAAACAACCAATTTCTCTGGGTTGTATCAAACCATTTTCATTAGATAACTCAACAAAATGATTGGGCGAATATTCCGACAAATTCACCACATTAGAAGAAAATGCATAACTCAAATTGTTATAGTAATTGTTTGTACTACTACAAATCTGGTTTGTGCCAATAATGGGTTTTGTAATCCTAAAAGTACTTTGGGCTGAAATAAACGAAATTGAAAGAAAGAAAAAAACAGAAAAAAACAGTATTGCTTTCAAGAAATTCTTAATAGAAAGTAGATACATAGCGTAGTAAATTAATGGTTATGTTAACAATTTGGATAAATTTAAAAAAAATAATTAACAATAAAGAGAAATATCGTGAAAGAACTTTTTAGCGAATATCTTGTTTGTAATGGTATAGCTTTATAATTACAAAAAAGGATTAAAACCAATAATAATGCAATACAAAAACCTAACATCAAGCGATCTTTTAAAAATCAATACACTTAGTGCGTTGAAAGCATCTGGGTATCAACCAAAGTCTATTAAAGACGAATTAAGAGAAAATCTTATCGCAAAAATTAAAAATAAAGAAAAAATTTTTGAAGGAATTTGGGGATTTGAAGATACCGTAATTCCTGATTTAGAACGGGCTATTTTGTCACAACATCATATTAACCTTTTGGGGCTTCGTGGACAAGCAAAAACTCGTATTGCTCGTTTGATGGTTAATCTTTTGGATGAATACGTGCCCGTTGTAAAAGGTTCTGAATTGAATGATGACCCATTACAACCGCTTTCACGTTTTGCCAAAGATTTAATTGCCGAACACGGTGACTTAACACCCGTAACTTGGATGCACCGTGACGACCGCTACACCGAAAAATTGGCAACGCCTGATGTATCCGTGGCCGACCTTATTGGTGATGCCGACCCCATCAAAGCGGCAACCTTGAAATTACCTTATTCTGATGAAAGAGTAGTTCACTTTGGACTCATTCCACGTTCGCACCGTTGTATTTTTGTAATTAATGAATTACCCGATTTACAGGCTCGTATTCAGGTTTCTTTATTCAACATTTTGCAAGAAGGCGATATTCAAATTCGTGGTTTCAAAATCCGCTTGCCATTGGATTTACAGTTCGTCTTTACGGCCAATCCGGAAGATTATACCAATCGTGGTTCGATCGTTACGCCATTGAAAGACCGTATTGATTCTCAGATTGTTACGCATTACCCGAAGACGTTGGAGATTGGAAAAAAGATTACTTTGCAAGAAGCCAAATTGAAAGACGGACAGGTGGAAATGGTCACGACCAACCACATCATGGACGATTTAATTGAGCAAATTGCCATTGAAGCCCGTGCTTCTGAATTTGTGGATGCCAAGTCGGGTGTTTCTGCCCGTATGACCATTTCAGCTTACGAAAATTTGGTTTCTGCCGCTGAAAGACGTGCTTTATTGAACGGTGAAGACAAAACTTACGTGCGTGTAGCTGATCTCGTTGGCGTGATTCCTGCGGTGTGTGGGAAAGTGGAATTGGTTTATGAAGGTGAAGTAGAAGGTCCCGTAATTGTGGCTCAAAACCTTATTGGAAAAGCCATCAGAACGCAGTTTTTAAATTATTTTCCAGATCCAGAAAAAATCAAAAAAGCTTCTAAAGATAAGGCTGGAAAAAATCCTTATAAACCAATTATTGACTGGTTTATGGATGGAAATATGATGGACATTTTGAATGATAGCGCAGATAATGACTATTCCGCTCGACTCAGAACCATTGATGGATTGGATGATTTAATCGAAAAAGTCTATCCACAAATGCAAGGACGGGAGAAATTATTTATGATGGAATTTGTCTTGCACGGTTTATCAGAATTCTCAATTATTGCAAAAAAATCATTAGAAAAAGGCTTACAATTCAAAGATTTAACCGATTCACTATTCGATTTGGATAACTTCAAATTTGATGAAGATGAGGATGATTTTAGATAACGATTAAATGAAAGACTTGGCAATTTTGTCAAGTCTTTTTATATTGCAGCAAACAAAGACAAAATTATGTCGGTAGCTGAAATAGAACCTCCCAAATCGGTACGTCCACCCAAATTAAAGGAAATACCAGAAGCACTCGTGTATGAAATCATAGACGGGCGAAAACTGTATTACAAAGGTTATAAAGACGTATTATCTAAAAAGAAAAAAATAGAGGACATCATGGGTGCGAGTGGTTTACAATCGTTTATTATTCAGTATATTTTAAGAATGTTATTCACAAAAGTGAACCCTGATATCTACTACTTTCTTACGAATGAAATAGGCACACATTTATCCAAAAATACAAATCTGTCTGGTGACATTTATATATTTGAAAAAAGTAAATTACCAGCCTCAAAAATCAATGTTCATTATTTAGATATTCCTCCAAAAATTGCTATTGAAATAGATATCAGAATTGATCTCTCTGACGATAAAGATTTTGAATATACTTTTACCAAAACCCAAAAATTATTAGATTTTGGTGTCGAGAAAGTAATCTGGATTTTCTCTAAAATGCACAAAGTAGTCGTTGCTACAAAAGATGAGGACTGGATTGTGAGGGATTGGAATAAAGATATAGAACTCCTTGACAGTCATCTGTTTAATATTGGAGAATATTTAAAAAATGAGGGAGTGGAAGTATAAAGTAATATCACCCATGAAAAAGCTAAAATTAATTATCTACAATTTTTTAATTATCATTCTAACTACAAAATGCGGTTTTTTTCAAGCGCCTGTAAAAAATTCAATTGTAGAAGGAAAATTGTTTAAAAAATATACTAATGAACCTCTCGTAGGATGTCAAATTTCGGCTAATGTCCAACATGGATTTAGTGTTCCAGAAGATTTGGGTAAAACCGTAACTGATAAAGACGGAAAATTTTCGTTGAAAGTATTAACCGAATATAGCTCCTATTCAATGTTTTTTGATTCTTATAATGAACCCGAATTTTATATAGAATTCCCTTCTCAAACAGGTTCTTATAGAGAAATGATTCTTTCTAATTCTCAAAATTATAATCTTTCTTTGCCGATAATATTTCCAATGGGTTTTATCCCAGATTTTCATAATACTAAGCCGTTTGATAAAAATGATAAATTAATAGCTGAGTATTATCAAAACGGAAAATTGATTAAGAATCCTCAAAAAACAAAAGAAGGAAGAGAAGAATATTTAGGGGATAGTTTAGATTTTAAACGTCGCAATAACTCATGGTTTACAGAAGGAAATACTTATTTGAAAATTAAAATGTTTATTACCAAAAATGGAAAAACTGAATTGCGAGAAGATTCCGTTTTTTGTATGCCATTAAAGACTCCCACTCCAGCCACAAAACGTATCGAATATTAAAATCCAAAATCTTCAATCGAAAATCCGAAATGGAATTCACGCCTTCGGATGCGCCTGCTGATAAATCTTCTTAATTTTTTCCATCGAATTGTGCGTATAAACTTGCGTGGCGGATAAGGAAGAATGTCCCAAAAGGTCTTTTATAGCGGTTAATTCTGCACCATTATTGAGTAAATGCGTAGCGTAAGAATGTCGCAAAATATGGGGAGATTTTTTAGCGAGTGTGGTAACTAAACTCAAATATTTTTTCGTAATTCGCTGAATCATAACGGGATATGCTTGATTTCCTTTATCCGAAACTATTACATTTTCGTGCATTAATCCTTCCGAATTTTTAAAACTTTGATAATCTTGAATCAATTTTACTAAAGGCTGATTTATCGGAATAATTCTTTCTTTATTTCCTTTTCCTAACACTTTTACCGTCTTACTATAAAAATCAATATCTCGTTCCTTCAAATCTATCAATTCCGACAAACGCATACCCGTTCCGTACAATAATTCCAAAATTAATTTATCTCTCACACCCGCAAAGTCATCTGGAAATTCAACTTCATCCAATAAATTATCCAACTCTTTTTCACGCACAAATTCTGGGATATTTTTCTGGGTTTTCAAAACCGATATTTTCAGCATTGGGTCTTTTTCAATGATTTTTTTCTGTAAAAGAAATTTATAGAAAGTTCGTAACGTAGCAATCTTCCGATTCACCGAACGATTTTCAATTTTCCTTTCTACCATCGAAACAATCCAAGAGCGAATCATCTGAAAATTAGCCAATTCTGGATGGTTGAAGTCGTAGGATTTCGACAAATATTCCGCAAATTGTTTCATATCAATTCCATAAGCCGTAGTGGTATGGTCAGAACTACGCTTTTCGTACTTAATATATTTGAGAAAGCAAGAGATTATTTCATTCATATTTTGGGACATGGATTTAACGGATTAGACCGCATCGGCGGACCGCACAGATTAAAATTGATTTTATAAAGTATTAGAACATAAGAAAAGATTGATTCAGAATCAAAAATTCTTAAAAGTAAACAGTCATAAAATTAATAAAAATCCGTGTCAAATCCGTTTTCCGTCTCGCATAAAAAAAGCGTTAGCATAAACTGTTTAGTTTATGCTAACGCTTTTTGTTGCTGACGGTTATCGGCTTAATTCACGATTAAATTGATAACATAAATGTTATTAAAAATCAAATCAACGAACTATGCCTCTTCGTTACCGTACATTCTTTGCTTATATGACGCACGAATCATTTCTGTACGACGAGTAATTGATGGCTTAATAAAAGCACCTCTTCTGCGAAGTTGCTTAACTACACCAGTTTTTTCAAATTTTTTCTTAAATCTTTTTAACGCTTTGTCGATTGACTCGTTTTCTTTGATATTGATAATCAGCATATTATATTTTTGTTTAAATCTTTTTTTGTAATTAGAGGTGCAAAGATAAGGGTTTGAATTTTAAATGTCAAGTAAACTAATCAATAATCGACTGATAAATTAACAGTTAAGCTTGTTTTAAACTACTAACCCATCAAGGAACCACATTTACAATTCTTTTAAGCACAACAATTACCTTTTTAGGCGCTTTGCCTTCCAACCATTTCTGAACAATTTCATTGGCTAAAACACCCGCTTCAATATCCGCTGGAAGTGCATCCGTTGGGAATGAAATATTAGCTCTTACTTTTCCATTAATTGAAATTGGATATTCAAAGTTGGCTTCTATTAAATAGTTTGGGTTGAATTTTGGGAATGAAGCGTAAGAAATTGTTCCTGCTTCGTTACCCAATAATGTCCATAATTCTTCGGCAATGTGTGGCGTATAGGGCGACATTAAAATGACTAATTCTTGCAAAATTGCCTTTTTAGAACATTTCAACGAACCTAAATCATTCACACAAATCATCAACGTCGACACAACCGTATTGAACGAATAACGTTCTAAATCTTCCTCAACTTTCTTGATAGCGGTATGTAAAACCTTCAATTCTGCTGGCGTTGGCACTTCATCTTTTACTTTAAAAGCACCCAAATCATCGTAAAATAAACGCCAAACTTTTTTGATAAATCTAAATGAACCATCAATTCCGTTGGTATTCCAAGGTTTTGCTTGTTCCAAAGGCCCCAAGAACATTTCGTACAAACGCAAGGTATCAGCACCCACTTTATCCACTAAAATATCGGGATTGACAACGTTGTATTTCGATTTCGACATTTTCTCAACCTCCACACCGCAAACGTATTTTCCATCTTCCAAAATAAACTCAGCATTGGCAAAATCTTCTCTCCAATTTTTGAACGCATTGGTATCCAAAATATCGTTATTGACAATATTTACGTCCACATGAATCCCTGTTGTTTCGTATTGGTCTTTCAAATTATAAGAAACAAAAATTGGATTTTTGCCCTCTCCTACCGAAGATTTCACTCGATAAACAAAGTTAGACCGTCCCTGAATCATGCCTTGATTAATCAATTTCTTAGCAAATTCTTCTTCTGGTACTAATCCTAAATCTTTCAAGAATTTATTCCAAAAACGGCTGTACAATAAATGTCCAGTAGCGTGTTCAGAACCACCGATGTACAAATCAATAGCTTTCCAGTAATTGATTGACTCCTGCGAAGCAAATTCTTGCTCGTTTTGAGCATCCATATAACGATACCAATACCAAGACGAACCTGCCCAACCTGGCATCGTAGAAAGTTCGTATTCGTATTCGCCTTTATATTTCCAGTTTTCCGCACGTCCCAAAGGTGGTTCGCCCGTTTCAGTTGGTAAATATTTATCAATTACGGGTAATTCTAATGGCAATTTTGACTCTTCAATCAAATAAGGTAAACCGTCCTTAAAATACACTGGAACTGGCTCGCCCCAATAGCGTTGGCGACTGAAAACAGCATTTCTCAAACGGTATTGAATCTTACCTTTTCCGATGCCTTTTTCTTCCAAATAAGTCGTTAAAATTTTGGTTGCTTCTTTGTATTCCATGCCGTTGATAATCCCAGAATTGATATATTTTCCTTCTTTGGTATTATCAGCTTGGGTATCCATCTCTTTTTGAGCATTAAGAATTGGAATAATTGGCAAATTGAAGTGCGTCGCAAAATTCCAGTCACGTTGGTCGCCCGAAGGAACGCCCATCACCGCACCAGTTCCGTAACCAGCCAAGACGTAATCAGCCAAATAAATCGGCACTTTTTCGTCATTGAAAGGATTAATCACATAGCTTCCAGTGAATACCCCCGAAACCTTTTTCACTTCCGACATACGGTCTAATTCACTCCGAGAAGCGACCCATTTTATGTATTCTTCAACAGCTTCTTTTTGTTCTGGTGTAGTCAAAAATGGCACTGATTCCAATTCTGGGGCAATTACCATGAAAGAAACACCGTAAATGGTATCAACTCTTGTGGTGAAAACCTCAATTGATTTTGGATTTTCGATTTTCGATTGCAGATTTATTTTCGAGAATTCCTCAATCCGCAATCCCAAATCCGCAATCGAAAATCTTACACTCGCTCCTGTACTTCTACCAATCCAATTACGTTGTTGGTCTTTCATTGAATCAGACCAATCTACTTCGTTCAATCCATCAATCAAACGGTCGGCGTAGGCAGTGATTCGCATGGCCCATTGCTTCATTTTTCGTTGTTCAACGGGATAACCGCCTCTTTCTGAAACACCATCTTTTATTTCATCATTTGCCAAAACTGCTTTCAAACCTGGACACCAGTTCACGACCGATTCGTCAGGATAAGTCAAACGATATTTCAACAACATTGACTGTTGGTCAAATTCGCTCATTGCATTCCATTCCTCCGAAGTGAAAACTGGCGTATCTTCATCACAAACCGCATTGACCGATTTATTTCCTGACATTACGAATTTTTCCACCAAATCAGCAATCTTCAAAGCCTTGTTTGCATCCTTATCGTAATAATGATTAAACAATTGCATGAAAATCCACTGCGTCCATTGATAATATTTTGAGTCCGAGGTACGCACTTCTCTGCTCCAATCGTAGCTAAAACCAATTTGTTTTAGTTGACGGATATAAGTAGTAATATTTTCTTCGGTAGTAATGGCAGGATGTTGCCCCGTTTGAATAGCGTACTGTTCGGCAGGTAAACCAAAAGAGTCAAAACCCATTGGGTGCAAAACATTAAAACCCTTCAAACGCTTGTAGCGAGCAATAATATCAGAGGCAATATACCCAAGCGGATGCCCAACGTGCAAACCAGCCCCAGATGGATAAGGGAACATATCTAAGACGTAATATTTGGGTTTTAAGTGATTTATCTCCGTTTTGAAAGTTTTATTATTCTCCCAGAACTCTCTCCATTTTTGTTCTATTTCTTTATGATTATATTCCATTTGTTTTAGTTAAGTATTCGTTAAAAATTAGTTTATGGTTGAATATGTTGTAATAGCTTGATTAATAACGAGTTCCAATACTACTGCCTAACAACTAAATCCTAACCCCTACTTATTAGTAATTAGTAATTGGTGGATATATCGGACTAATCACCAATCACTGTAACACAAAATTAGAACTTTAAGAGGATTAAATAAAGGATTGGACGTACTTAATGAATTTGATACTTCCTGCATTGAAAACTTCAAGATGTTTATCGTCAGTGAGGCAATTGGTAGGCAATCTTTCCAAAGTATTGATGTTTATAAAAAAAATCTGTGGTGTTGAGTTTTCTCTTTTCGTAAAACCCAATTTATCATAACTTCGCCCATCCGACCAATCACGGTCGGCATAGGACATAATATCATCGGGTTGATGCTCTTCCGAAAAGGCTTTCAATAATTTATCCATTCCTCCCACAACCACATATCCTTTCAAGGAAGCAAATCTTATTAATTCATACGACCGTGTGCCTGCCCGTTCTCCTACTTTCATCGTTCTACCTCCGCTAAAAGTAGCAACGGCGATGAGTAATTTTTGCAGCTTATTGCCGTTAAATTGTGTGGTTGGTGTCTCCATCAACCACTCCGATTTATTCATAAACCTTTCAATATATTGCGGTTTCAAGTATAATCCATACTTGAATTTAGCCTTCACAGAACCTTGTAAGTGATTGATTTCTAAGAAATTACCTGTCGTATGCTTGTCAATTCTTTCAATAAAACAATGCCTTGCGTGTAGGCGTGTAAATGAGCCTAAGATTGCCAAAATTCGAGATTCTACCAGTACTGTTTTACTTAAATAAACGTCTTCCCAAAGATGGATTATTCGTTGATTTTGAGCATTTAATTTATCGGAAATAGTTTGAAAATAAGATACAGAGAGCTGATTTTGTTGGAAAGATTGGAGATCAATTAGGTGTAAATAAAAAGAAGATTGAGGAAGAAAAATAGTTTCAAAAACAGATACCGAATGATTAATTTCAAAAGGTATTTGATTGATTTTTAGGAGTTTATGTATTTCTTTTTTCCACATAATTAGTACCACAGACTTTAGTCTGTACACAAACACAGACTAAAGTCTGTGGTACAAAAGTTAAATAGGCAAATATATTTTATCAATCATTTCTTGATATTCAGATTTTGCGTCCGAAAATACCGTTATTCCACCACCACTTTTAAAAGTCAACCTTCCATCTTCTTGTTTTTCGATAAAGCGAATCATCACGGAACTATCTAAATCTTTTCCATCGAATATCCCAAAAACACCCGTATAATAGCCCCTATCGTAATTTTCGGCTTCTTTTATAATTGCTAAAGTTTGCGGTTTGGGCGCTCCACAGATTGAACCTGCGGGTAATAATTTAAACAAAAGTGTTCCAATTTGGGCTTGATAATCCGCTGGAAGTTTTCCGCAAATTTCGGAACTTACTTGCAATAAATCTCCATCGTGCGAATGAATTCTACTGATATACCTAAATTTTTCAACCCATACTTTTTCCGAAATCATGCTAATATCATTACGAATTAAATCAACGATGGTGGTATGTTCAGCAAATTCTTTTTTATCGTTCAAAATCACCGCTTCAGCATCAGGAATATCGGCTGAAATAGTGCCTTTCATCGGATGGGAGGAGATGATTCCATTTTCAATTTTGACAAATATTTCGGGAGAGAACAGCACAAATTTATCTTTGAAATATAACTGATATTTTGCCCGACTACGTTGGAAAATCTCTTGCAACGACAAATTAATTTTGATGGGAGTCGGCTTCGTTAAATTCGTCAAAAAACTATCGCCACGCAGCATTGCCTGTTTTACAAAATCAAATGACTTTAAATATTCTTGAAAACTAATTGGATATTTTTCTAAATAAAGCGGTTTTTCATAAGGAGATTTCCCAAAAGAAAAATTCGTTTTATCGTTAATTTTATAGAAGATATTTGCTTGTTCAACCTCCTCTAAAGTCAAAACAATGGGCTGTTTCATTTCATAATCAATTACGAAGAAAAACGGCTTGGCTTGACTACCCAAATCGTTCATTTTTTGGATAGCTTGTTGGGTTATTTCTGGATGTATTGGGAGATTTTTTTTCAAAAAATTTATTGATTGTCTAAATAAGCCATGATGGCCATAATTTCTTCCCTTTTCAAATTTGGGTAAGGTGTCATTTCAGTATAATTGAATTTTTTGTATAAATCTAAGGCATATTTGTCTCCACTTTTTATGACTTTTTGAGGATTATGAACCCATTTAACAATCCACTCAATTGGTCTTCTTTTTACAATTCCTTTCAACCCTGGCCCAACTACAACTTCGTCTGTTGCAGCATGACAAGTTGAACAGTTATTTTTAAATATTGCCTCTCCTTGTGCCAGTTCTGGTGTGTAAGCAGTTGGATTGCTTTTCATATCAACTACTCCACAATAAAACTGAGGTTCTTCTAAAGGTACAATAGATTTTGAATAATCATAAAAAGCGTATAACACCATTCCAAAACTCATTAATATTAAAATCAATGATAATGAAATAATTTTTACAATATGCAGAATATAAATTTTCATCTAAGAAAACAACAAGTAAAAAGCCCTAAAAAGTTTCGTTTTTAGGGCTTTTTTGCAATAAAATGGATAATTATGAAATCGGAATTCCAGCATCTTTCATCATTTGTTTTCCGATTGCTATTTGTTCAGAATATAATTTATTCTTTCCATGCAAATAACTATCAAATGCTACTTTAAATTCTTTTTGCTCATCTTTTGAAAGGGAATCATAATAAACAAACCAATCCCTTTCGACATAACTTTCTGAAAGCCTATCAGGTGCTTGTCTCAATTTTTCAAAATGTTCCTGAAAATTAAATGTTATAGTCATGATTTTAAAATTTATTAGTTTGACTTCAATAAGTTTAAAATTAAGTTATTGATTTCTGTCCAGTTGTCCAAGAGTCTATCAATTTCTGATTGACTTGCACTCACTTTAACGGCTTTATCAAGATCTTTCTCAATATTCGCTTTTATTTCTTGAAAATATTTCAATATGGTCTCTTTCATAAACACTTAAAATTAAAAAATCATTCTGTCATTTCAAACCTCTACGCAACAAAACTTTTCCCTTTCTCAATCGCACTTTTAAGCCCCAAAACATCATTTCCACCTGCCGTAGCAAAGAACGGCTGACCACCGCCTCCACCTTTGATTTCTTTGGCAATTTCTTTGATAATTTGTCCTGCATTTAGGTTTTTGGATGCTACTAAATTCTCCGCAATCATTACTGCCAATTGTGGTTTTCCGTTTACTTCTGCTCCCAAAACGCAATATAAATCGCCAATTTTTGCTTTTAATTCGTATGCTAATTGCTTCAAAGCATCGGCAGAGGGAACTTCCACTACTTCCGCAATCATGTTGATATCACCCACGGAAATAATTTTGGCGTACAATCTTTCTTTGACTTCTTGGAGTTTTTCATTCTCGAAAATTTCTATTTTTTTCGAGAATGAATTACGCTCTTCCTGTAAAGCTTTCACGGCTTTCACGAGGTCATTTTGTCCTTTGAAAAGCTCTTTCAATTCTTCAATAATGGCTAATTGCTTATTGATTTCTGACATCGCCTTTTCACCCGTATAGGCCTCCACACGACGTACACCCGCAGAAACTGAACTTTCAGCTACGAATTTAAACATACCGATTTCGCCCGTTGCGGGTACGTGTGTACCGCCACAAAGTTCAACCGAAAATGTAGGGTCAAACGTAATTACTCTTACAAAATCACCGTATTTTTCACCAAAAGTTGCCGTTGCACCCCATGCTACCGCTTCTTGAATTGGAACATTTCGTTTTTCATTTAATTTGATATTTTCACGAATTTTATGATTAACGATTTCCTCAATTTTTGCTAATTCTTCATCCGTAACTTTCGAGAAATGAGCAAAGTCAAAACGTGTAACTTCTTCGTTTTGGAATGAACCCTTTTGAGAAATATGCGAACCCAAAACCTGACGCATCGCTGACAACATTAAGTGCGTAGCAGTATGATTTTGCGTAATTCTTTGTCTTCTTTTAGTATCAATTTTGGCAGTTACAATATTTCCTACATCAATATTTGAAAGAATTTCACCCACCTTTTTATCGGTAGAAATATGAATAAATAAATCATTCTCTTTCTTCGTATCAGCAATATTAATTGACTGTCCATTACCTACTACCAAAGCTCCACTATCTCCAACCTGTCCACCCATTTCAGCGTAGAAAGGAGTTTTATCCAAAACGATGTGATACTCTTCGCCAGTTTTGGTTTTCACTTTACGATATTTAGTAATTTTTGATTGTGTTTCTATTTCGTCATAACCCACAAATTCAAAGTCGAAATCTTCATCCGACACAATTACCCAATCAGTAGCTTCTTTGGTTGAATCTTTACGAGAACGGTCTTTCTGAGCTTGTAAAGCCGTTTTAAAACCTTCTTCATCAATCGAAAGTCCATTTTCACGAGCAATTAAAGCAGTTAAATCAGAAGGAAAACCGAAAGTATCTGATAATTCAAAAACTACATTTCCGTCAATTATACCATTTTTAGGCGTTTCTTTAATGATATCATCCAAACGTTTCAAACCTGTTTCTAAAGTTCTCAAAAATGAATTTTCTTCTTCCAAAATTACCCGTTGGATGAAATCTTGTTGTGCTTTTAATTCTGGAAAAACGCCATCGAATTGTTCTGCCAATAACGGAATAATGGTATTCATAAACGGCTCACGGAAACCCAAATAAGTATATCCATAACGAACTGCACGGCGAAGAATACGTCTAATTACGTAACCAGCCTTGTTATTTGACGGTAATTGTCCATCTGCAATAGCAAAAGCAATGGCACGAATATGGTCAGAAATTACTCGTAACGCAATGTCCGCCCACTTTTCTTCTCCATAGATTTTACCCGCTTTATCGCCAATAAATTTGATGGTATTTGAAAAAACGTCCGTATCATAATTCGACTGTTTACCTTGAATCGCCATACAAAGACGCTCAAAACCCATCCCCGTATCCACATGTTTTGAAGGCAAAGGCACTAATGAACCGTCTGCCATACGCTCAAATTGCATGAAAACATTATTCCAAATTTCAACCACTTGCGGGTGGTCATTGTTCACTAAATCTTTACCCGAAATTTTAGCTAATTCATCCGCATCCCTTAAATCTATGTGGATTTCTGAGCAAGGTCCACAAGGGCCAGTCTCGCCCATTTCCCAGAAATTATCTTTTTTATTGCCTAAAATAATACGGTCTTCGCCCAACATTGACTTCCAAATATCCCAAGCTTCTTGGTCGAAAGGCACGCCATCTTTTTCATCTCCTTGAAAAACGGATACGTAAATTCTGTCTTTCGGTAATTTATAAACTTCCGTCAAAAGCTCCCACGACCACGCCAAAGCCTCTTTTTTGAAATAATCGCCAAAGGACCAGTTGCCCAACATCTCAAACATTGTGTGGTGATAGGTATCAAATCCTACGTCTTCCAAATCGTTGTGTTTACCAGAAACCCTCAAACATTTTTGGGTATCAGCAATGCGTTTTGAAGGTGGCGTACCGTTGCCCAAGAAAAAATCCTTGAATTGAGCCATCCCCGAATTATTAAACATCAAGGTTGGGTCGTTTTTGGCAACGAGTGGTGCAGAGGGCACAATTAAGTGTCCTTTTGAAGCGAAAAAATCTAAAAATTGCTGACGTATTTGTCTGGAAGTCATGTTGATTTCGGATTTACGATTTTTGATTCTGGATTTAATTTTTCAAGAAATTAGCTTTCCGTATAAGTTATTGATAATGAAAATATTAACAAACAACTGATAAGGAATAACGAATAACCGTTAAATATTTCCGAATTAATGATTTGTTTTTTAACTTGTAAATTATTCGATTTTACGGTTAAAAGTCCGCAAATTTACATAAAATTGTCTTTGATACCTGACAGGTTGATGAAAACATATTAATTGCTTTAACACGTTTCCTTACTCGTGTTTTAAATTCATGGAACTAACCAAGCGCTATTATTCAATTTCGGAAGTTGCACAGATGTTTGAAATGAACATTTCTAAGCTCCGTTTTTGGGAAGAACAATTCCCCACTTTATCGCCCAAGCGTGACCGTTCGGGTGATAGAAAATATACCCCAGACGACATTAAACATCTTCAAGAAATTGTGGAATTAGTTGATGATCAAGGACATACGATTGACGGAGCAAAAAAAGCGTTGGACAATAAAAGGAAGAAAAAAAATGTCAATCAGGGTGTGATTGACCGATTAATTGAGGTAAAATCTTTCATGACTTTTTTACGAGATTCATTAGATAAAGATATAAAAGCCCAAAATCATGAAGATGAATTTGAAGACGCCGAAGCCGAATAAATTGTCGGAATTTGAATCATCCACTTGTAAATTTACTTCCACCTTTTCAGTCATAATTTTCAAAATATTTCTAAAAAACAAGCATCACAAATAGTCTTTTCTAACTCTTCATTTTTGGATAAGCCACCCCATTTCCAATAATAAATGCTTAATAATCAAATAATTATTGCATTTTTATTATTTTAAAAATTTACTTCTAAATAAATATTTGGAAATAAAAAAGCGATTTTCACGAATAATTTTCGCATAAAATCGCTTAAAAACTGATGGCATGACTTTGAGTCATGCCATCAGTAAATAGACATTTCTTAAACAATATTATCAATATCAAAAGGCAAAGTCCGAATTCTTTTTCCCGTCAAATTAAAAATTGCATTACACAAAGCAGGCGCAATTGGTGGAAGTCCAGGCTCGCCAACACCACTTGGGGCTTCTTGATTTTCGATGATATGCACTTCCGTTTTTGGCATCTCGTTGATTCTCATGACATTGTACTGATGAAAATTACTTTGTTCTACCATTCCTTCTTTGAAAGTAATATCATTTTTAATGGCCGCCGTTAATCCCATCACAATATTTCCTTCGGTTTGGGCGATAACATTATTGGGGTTCACGGTCATTCCGCAGTCAATTACCGACACGACTTTCTCAATTTTCACGCCTTTTCCTTGTTTTGAAATCGTTACGGCATGAGCCACAATCGACCCAAAAGAACGGGTAACGGCAATGCCAATGGCTTGATTTTCAGGCAATTTATGATGATAATTTGATTTCTTGGCTAAAGTTTGCAATACTCTACTGAATCTTGGAGCATCCGCCAACATATCCAAACGGAAAGCCAATGGATCCGTTTTGGCAGCGTGTGCCAATTCGTCCATAAAACTTTCTTGCCCGAAAGCCGTAGTCGAAGAATAAACCGAACGCCACCATAAAATCGGAATATCGGTTTCGGCCAAATGAAAACTCATCGTCCGACTGCCAAAATTATAGGGGCTATCTTCCATATTTGCCGTTTCGGGAGCCCACGAATCAGGAGCATTTTTCAGCGGATTTTTGAAAACTTGGTGTTCAATCGAACTACCCACAATTTTGTGATTATGCGCAACCACTGCACCCTTATCATCCAAGCCCCCTTCCATCACCGATACCATTCCTGGACGGAAAGGTCCTTGCATAGTATCGTCCTCACGTGTCCAGATAACTTTTATTGGCGCATTTACTTGTTTTGAAATATGCACAGCCTCCATCACGTAGTCATAATAGGCTTTTCGTCCAAACGAACCGCCCATAAACGGCACATTTACTTTTATGTTTTCGGGCTTGATTTTTAGGTATTGTGCCACTTCCTGCATCACACCATCGGGTGCTTGTACGGGTGCCCACAATTCTACTTTATCACCTTGCACCCAAACGGTAGCATTTTGTGGTTCTAAGGCAGCGTGAGCCGCAAATGGCGTTTGATAATAGCCTTCTACTTTTTGGGTTGCGCCCGCAAATTCTTTGGTAAAATCGCCTATAGTATTATCTTTATAAATTTCGCCTTTGGTTTTTGCCAATTTTTGTAAATCAGCATAATACGCATCGGTGGATATTTTATCCGAACCTTCGGCATCCCATTTTATTTTCAAGGCTTTCCGACCCTTGAGGGCTGCCCAATAATTATCCGCTACTACTGCTACTGCCTCAACGGTTTTGTGAGGCATTTTTCGCTCGGTTTTTAACACAAATTTTACGCCTTTTACTTTCATTGCATCCGCTCCGTCATAGCTCAACACTTTTCCGTGAATCGTTGGGGAATGCTCGATGCTGGCGTATAACATTCCAGGGACATCTCCATCAATCCCAAAAACAGCACTTCCGTTTACTTTGGAAGGAATTTCTGGACGTGGCACTGATTTTCCTAA